>JAFCZY010000184.1:0-4729 GCA_019314105.1 Deltaproteobacteria bacterium | reverse complement strand
TTATCATAGGCCTTTATCAATTGAAGTTTGGCCCGAGGGGATACTTGTTCCTCTTTTAGTATCTTATATACGGGGCAGGCAGTGAGACAAAGTCCGCATTTCCCGCAATTTTGAAGTGTTTTTTCGGTCATACAAATTTACCTGGATTAAGAATGAGATCAGGATCGATAGCCTGTTTAATTTTTTTCATTAATTTTATAGAATCCTTATTCATTACAAGAGGAAGATAGGCTGATTTAGCGAGCCCGATCCCGTGTTCGCCGGATAGGGTGCCGTCAAGTTCTACGGCTGCCTGAAAAATCTCGGAAAATGCTTTTTCGACTTTTTGCCATTCTTTTTTGTTTTTCCTGTCAGCCGGAATCATGGGATGCATGTTGCCGTCTCCTGCATGGGCCAGAATACCGACCTTAAGGCTATATTTGTCAGTAATTTCTATGATTTTACGTATCATCTGCGGTACCTTACTCACGGGGACGGTGACGTCTTCAGAAATAATATCAGGGGCAAGTTTTGCAAACACACCATAGGCAGAACGTCTTGCGGTCCAGAGTTTCTCTCTTTCAGTATCAGATGCGGCTTCCTGAATGTGAATCGCACCATTTTTTTTGAGGGTTTCAATAATTTTTTTTATTTCTTTATTGCAGGCCTCTTTATTACCATCTATTTCAATGATAAGCGATCCTGCTGCATTACGGTCCAGTCCCAGGTTTGCGACATCTTCAATAGCATTCAGGGTCAGCTTGTCCATGAGTTCCATGGCAACGGGGATGATGCCTGAACCAATAATGTCGGTGACTGCCTTTGCCGTATTATCCAGATCATTAAAGGTGGTCATCAGCGTTTTTACAGTTTCAGGCATTGGGACTACTTTTAAAATCGCCCGGGTAATGATTCCCAGGGTTCCTTCTGATCCACAGAAGAGCGATGATAATTTGTAGCCGGTCACATCCTTGACATTTTTGCTGCCAAATTTCACGATTTCACCCGATGCCAATACCACTTCCATTCCAAGAACATAATCCATTGTTACCCCATATTTTAAGCATCTTGGGCCGCCTGCGTTCATGGCAATATTCCCGCCAATAGTGGAAGTATTCATGGAACCCGGATCAGGTGGATAAAAGAATCCAAAGGGTGCCAGTGCTTTTTGAACGTCAGCATTGACCACTCCGGGCTGCACAATAATATACCGGTCTCGGGTGTTTACATCGATAATTTCATCCATCTTTGAAAAACAAAGCACAATGCCGTGGTTTATGGGGATTGGTGCGCCGCAGACACTGGTGCCGGCGCCACGGCCTGTAACGGGTATTTTAAATTTGGAAGCTGTTTTTAATATTTCTGATACTTCCCGGGTCGTTTGAGGAAAAATTACAGCATCCGGTGCAGATTCTATCAGGAAAGCATCATAGGCATAACAGGCCAATTCTTCAGGACGGTCAAGGTATCTGTCCTTACCGATAATTTGAATGAATTCATTTTTTTCTTGACTATCCAGCATAAAAATTTTTCCTTAACGAAGAAACAAGTTTGGCAGTACCAGAGAAATCCAGGGAATATAGGTGACAATCATTAAACATAAAAGCATGATCGCAAGGAAGGGGAAGACACCTTTTGCGATTTTAGTTAATGGCTCATTGGTAATACCCGAAGCGACAAACAGGTTGAGTCCAAAGGGAGGAGTAAGCATACCCATCTGGATGTTCAGGACCATGACAATACCAAAATGTACCAGATCAATGCCATAGCGGTTGAGGGTTTCTAAAAAGAGGGGCGCCAGGATCAGCATGGCACTGACATCGTCCATGAAGCATCCCAGGATAAGAAATAAAATATTGACGGTCAGCAGAAACATCAAGGGACTGTGAATATTCTCAATGATAATATCTGCCAGCTGGTGGGGAATCTGTTCTGCAGTCAACAGCCAGATAAAGGTCATGGCACAGGACAGGATGAACAAAAGGCATGCGGACAACACAGCGGATTCTCTGCACACGGATGTGATGTCTTTAATTTTGAATTCTTTATGGATAAATATTTCGACAAACAGGGCGTATACCACACTGACGGCGGCGGCCTCTGTCGGTGTAAATATGCCTGAATAGATACCGCCAAGAACAATAAAGGGTAAAATTAATGCCCATACACCTTCTTTCGCGGCTCTAATGATTTTAGACAGAGAAGCACGGGTTTCGATACGCCAGTTATTTTTTTTGGCAATAATATAGGTATAAATCATTAAAGCAAGACCGATCATGAGCCCGGGCAGAATCCCTGCCATAAACATCTCTGCAACAGAAACGTTCATGACAAGACAATATAAAATCATGGGAATGGAGGGGGGGATCACAATGCCCAGGGACCCTGATACTGTAATCAGCCCCAGGGAAAACTTTTCACCATAACCTGCTTTTATCAGTGCCGGGATCATGATGGACCCAATGGCGACCACAGTTGCAGGAGAAGAGCCTGAAATGGCGGCAAAGAAAATACATGCCAGAATTCCTGCCATGGCAAGTCCGCCGGGAAACCATCCCACAAGGGCGTTGATAAAGGCGATGAGTCTTCGTGCAATACCGCCCCGTGTCATAATTGATCCTGCCAGGATAAAAAACGGAATGGCAAGCAGTATAAATTTATCCAGAGCATTGAACAATTGCTGGGTGATAATATGCAGGGGAGTGTTGGAAAAGAAAACTAGTGATACGGTTGTGGTGACCCCAAGGATGATCGCAATGGGAACACCTATGATCAACAGCAGTGTAAAACAGATGCAGATAGTAATAATCATGAGGCAGTCTTCTGTCCTTTATTTATGTCTTTAACAGATTCAACTGCCTTGATGATGAATCTCAACCCCATAATCATGGAGAATACAGGAATGGGCAGGTATGCGATATACATGGGGATTTGCAGGGTGGGAGAGGTGGCCTCATACCCGTGCATGCGCAGGATAATCTTCCACGAATACCATGAAACCAGCACGAAAAATCCGGTTGACAGAAGATTGGTGAACGTTTTGACAAGTTGCTGCAAAGGGTTTTTTAAGTGGGAGACAATCAGGTCCATGGTAAAATGGCTGCCGGTTTTGACACCGATGGATGCCCCTAAAAAAGCGATAAAGACTCCCAGGTATCTGCCCAGCTCTTCAAACCAGGTGAAGCTGTAATTAAACAGATACCTTGCAAAGACCTGAACAAATCCGATGAAGGCAAGGGTAAGAATCGTCCATACCAGTGTGATATTTTCAACCTTATCAATAAAATTGTAAATCCGTTGCAATGGGAAATCTCCGGAAAAAATAAAGGGTACCCGGGTCAGAAAATTTGCGCCTGACCCGGAATACGATTATTGTTGATGTTTTTTTATTTTGGCCAGCATGAAATCAAAGAGGTCATCTCCTAATTTTTTTCGGTATTTGTTCCATACGGGTGTCATGGCCTTTCTGAATGCCTCACGTTCTGCAACCGTCAGTTCTATGATCTCAATCCCATTCTTTTTTGCATAATCTGCAATGGAAATATTGCTTTTTGGCAATGCATCATGAAGTCCTGCGTTCACTTTCCGGTTGGTGTCAATGGCTACTTTTGCAGCCTCTTTAAAGATGCTCTTTTCAGCCTTTGAAAGGCTTTCCCAATAATCTATACTTACAACAATAATACATTCAGTCAGGCAATGTTGTGTCCTTGTGACATACTTGGTGACTTCGGTAAATTTCATGAGAATAGAGGTCAGAATCGGATTTTCCTGTGCATCAATAACACCGGTCTGTAGAGCATTGTAGGTTTCGGGAAAGGGGATACCAACAGGAGAAGCGCCAAGTTGTTTAAATGTATCCAGATAAACAGGGGAGTTCATCACCCTGACTTTTAATCCTTTGATGTCAGCAGGGGTTCGGACAGGGCGTTTGTTGTTGGTAAAATCCCTGATTTCATTTTCTGCCCATCCAATGGCGATAAATCCTTTTTTAGGGAAATAAGAAAAGATTTTTTCCTGGACTTCAGGATCATCTAAAGTGGCATAGGCGGTTTTCCTGTCAGGGAAAATAAACGGCATATCAAGGATGGCACCCTGGGGAACAAAATTTTGGAGAACTGCTGTCGTAAGGGCGGCAATCTGGAGTGTACCGGACTGAACCTGCTCAGCCATGGATCGTTCACCGCCAAGCTGTCCTGCCGGGAAGGTGGCAATATCGATTTTCCCGCCTGTTTTTTCTTTTACATAAGCAGCAAAGGCGTCAACCCCTTTTGCCTGACCGTGAAACGGGGGCGCTACATGACCGAATTTTACTTTGGATACGCCTGCAAATGCAGGGAGTGTAAAGCTGACAGCAAACAGGGATACAATAAACCCTGTAATCATTAATAACCCGATTTTTGAAACATTCTTTTTCATTTTAAGCTCCTCTTCGTTATACGGTTACTTGAAAATAACACTTTATTTGAGAATAAGTATAAATTGCAATAAAATATTTGTTTACTATTTGTCAACTTTTTTTCTTATATTTTTAAAAAAATTATTTAATGATATAGGTAAAAATTTTGGAAACCCTTTGCTGCCAACGGATTTAATTTTTTAATAAGTGTTTGGACAAAAAAATGTAGAGAAGTGATTTATTTTCTGATCAGGAAACTTTGACTGATATTTTATGGATCTATCGGGATAGCTGGAGAATGAACCATTCGCAAAAGAAAGGACATCCTCCAGCCGGGGGGGGATGAAGGTTACA
>JAFCZY010000183.1 GCA_019314105.1 Deltaproteobacteria bacterium | reverse complement strand
TGGTTTGGATCATGTTCTTGCCACGGGAGACGATATCAATATTCTGGTTCTGGATACAGAAGTTTATTCCAATACAGGCGGACAATCTTCCAAGGCAACCCCTACCGGCGCCATTGCAAAATATGCCGCATCGGGTAAAAAGATTGGAAAAAAAGATCTGGGTCGTATGATCATGAGTTATGGATATGTTTATGTGGCATCCATTTCCATGGGTGCAAACAAGAATCAAACCATGAAAGCTTTTCTTGAAGCTGAAAAATATCCCGGACCATCGTTGGTTATCTGCTATGCTCCCTGTATTAACCAGGGGATTAGAAAAGGCATGGGTAAATCTCAGTTTGAAGAAAAACTGGCGGTTGAATCCGGTTACTGGCCATTATACAGATATAACCCTGAACTGATCAAGGAAGGTAAGAACCCGTTTATGCTTGATTCAAAAGCACCTGATGGAACTTTGCAGGAATTTCTTGGCGGTGAAACCAGGTTTGCGGCCCTTGAAAAGAGTTTTCCTGAAGAATCAAAACGGCTGAGGGCTAAAATAGATGAAGAAGTGACGGATAAATATACCATGTTTAAAATGATGGCTGATGCGGGCAAAGAAGAAAAATAATTCTTTAAGCAGATAAAAGTTGTGTAAAAAGGGTCGGGATATAAATTCCCGGCCCTTTACTAAAACCGTTTGTTTGTATAGGGTGCTAAACAATTTGGCTAAATTATTATATAAATTTGGGAATAAGACATGAGAATACGCTGGAGCCTGAAAATGACCCGCCCCAAAAAAATTATTTTTATACTGTTCTTTGCCGGCATTATTTTTAACTTCGGGTTAAATACTGTTTTTGCATCAAACTCAGATCCTGATATTCAAGTTGTAAAAGGCGTCGTGAAGCAAGGAGATACGGCATCTTCTTTACTCAATAAATATCTTCCTCTGAAAACTATCTACAAGATAAGTCGTCGAAGCTCAGATATTTTTTCTTTAACCCATATCAGAAAAGGTCAGCCGTATAAAATTATTTTGCAGGAGAATACTCTGGTTGGGTTTGAATATGAAATCGATAGGGAAGTCAGGCTGGTTGTTCAAAAGGAAAAAGATATATTTTCCATAAACCGGGCGCCAATCGAATATGATGTAGCGCTTGAGGTGGTATCTTCAACCATTACATCCAGCCTGTTTGAAGCCGTAAGAAAATCAGGGGAAAAAAGCGATCTTGCATGGAAATTGTCTGATATTTTTGCCTGGGACATTGATTTTATCAGGGATATCCAACCCGGTGACCAGTTCAAGGTTCTTGTGGAAAAACGATACCGCGATGGTAAGCTTTCAGGCTACGGTAATATTCAAGCCGCTTTTTTTACGAATAACGGCACGCTTTTTAAAGCCTTTTTGCATAAAAATTCAAAAGGGGTATCAGGATATTATGATGAGAAGGGAAAATCACTTCAAAAAGCATTTTTAAAGGCCCCCTTAACGTTTTCACGAATTACATCCAAATTTACCAAAAGAAGATTTCACCCTATTTTTAAAGAGTATCGGCCACATCCAGGAGTGGATTATGCTGCCCCAAAGGGCACACCCATAAAAACTGTTGGGGACGGTGTTATCGCGGAAATCGGTTACAACAAAGGCATGGGGAATTATATTAACATTCGTCATTTTAATGGATATACTACTGGGTATAATCATATGCGAAAATTTGCCAAAGGCATGAAAAAAAACAAAAGCGTGTTGCAGGGAGATGTGATTGGGTATGTGGGAATGACAGGGTATGCCACAGGCCCCCATTTGGATTTTCGAATGAAGAAAAATGGAAAACTACTTGATCCGCTCAAGCATAAATCCCCGTCGGCAAAACCGGTCAAATCAGTTGAGATGGAACAGTTTTTAGCAAGGACAGTAGAGTTATCTGCAAGAATATTAACCGCTCAAAAGCCTGTCTTATCAGATAAAAAATTAACTTAAAGGATTATAGAGCATATGGCAAACCCAATCCGGTTAAAAGCTATCAATGGTCTTAAATTAGATGATACCTTTACATATCAAAGAACCTTTACAAAAGAAGACACCCTTTTGTTTGGCGATATGACAAGGGATTACAACCCAGTTCATTATGATGGGCGCTGGACAGATGAAAAAAAGTTTAAAGGGGTTATCTGTCACGGTCTCCTGGTCGGGTCAATGATCTGTGAATTTGGCGGCCAGGTGGGATGGCTTGCCACAGGCATGAATTTTAAATTCATCAGCCCTGTTTATTTTGGCGATACCATCCAATGTGCCGTGACCATTACCAAAATAGAGGAGAATGGCCGAGCAGAAGCAACGGCACTCTTTACCAACCAGGACAAAAAACAGATTGGTTATGTCCATATGACTGGCCGTCTGCCAATGAAAAAAGAAAAAGAAATTTTGAGAGCTATGACACAGGAGGGTGATCCAACCAATCAACTGGCTGCTGAACATTATCCCCTAATATAAGTAATCCTGGCGAAAATAGCCTTGATCTCAATGTTCCATCGTGCTAAACTTTTTTGTCTTTTGTTAAGTATTTTCAAAAAATGAATCTGAAATATTTTAAAAGGAAGTGAAGCAAAGATGTCACCTAAAATAGAAAACAAAGTGAAAGAAGAAGTTGCTGCGCTTAACCTGGGTAATAAAATTCGAAACCTTCGAAAGCAAAGGGCATTAACGCTTCAGGAAGTTTCAAATCTAACCGGGCTTTCCAAGCCCTTGCTGTCGCAGATTGAAAATAATATAGCCGCACCTCCCATTGCCACGCTGATTAAGATTTCAACCGCTCTTGGTGTAAAAATCAGTCATTTTTTTCGGGATCATGAAATGGGGGACCGGATTGTGGTCGTAAGAAAACATGAACGGTACAGCGTTAAAAAATTATTTCATCATAAAAACGAATCCAAAGTCGGATATCGATGGGAGTCTTTGGCATATCCTATGGTGGGAAAACAAATGGAGCCGTTTGTTGTAGAGATAGAGCCCAGAGAAGAAGAAGAGCTGCTCTATAATGACCACAAAGGAGAAGAATTTCATTTTGTCATGGATGGTGTTGTTGAGTTCAGAATTTCTGAACAGATTCATCTGCTTGAAAAAGGGGATTGCATTTACTTTGACTCCAGTATCCCCCATGCCCTGCGCGGTATTGATGGTGTTGCCAAATCTTTGATTGTTATCTTTTCAGCCTGAAAAAGATTCTTTTATTTTTTGTATTCTTTTTTATAAACCGCATAATAGGTGACCGGAATCACCAAAAGTGTAAATAGCGTGGAGGCTAAAAGTCCGAAGATTAAGGCCCATGCCAGCCCTGAAAAGACAGGGTCAAAGGCAAGCCCCATATCCCTGAAGACTCTCAGGGTAATTTCCCATTCCCCCTCTCCCGCCCAATTGACACGAATTCCGTTTTCAGGCGGGTTGTCTTTAAGCGTTTCCATCATATCCAGAACCGCTTCTCCGGGTGCCCTGCCAGCCATTTTTCCAACAACATAGACAACTGGCTCAAGAGTTTATGGTAAATGGGTTTTTGAGTTTTTAGTTCAACCACATGAACGAGTTCAGCCAGGGGGATCATTTTGCCCATGGAAGATCTAATGGGAATGTGGGAGATGGATATCATGTCGGATCGTATGTCCCGGGGTAGAACAACCTTGATCCAGAGGGGGTTTCTTTCAGGGTCCATATGAAGGCTTGCAGGGGTGATGCCTCCCACGGCACGCTGTAACAGTTCTTCATAGGTTTTGTCGTAACTGCCATAGATTTCAGCCACAAGGGTAGACAAAACAGGCGGCCCCGGCGGTACCTCCACTAGCTGTACCCGGGCATTATTTTTTTCGGCGATTTTTTCAAGATCTTTTCTGATGCGCAAAAGAATAGTATGACTTTGCTGATCTCTGTCGGATTTATGGGCCAGGTTGACCCGTATGTCTGCAAGATGGCTGCCTTTACGGATGAAATAATGTCGGACCATGCCATTAAAATCCATGGGGGACGATATTCCGGTAAAGGATACAAAATGGGTGACCTCATTGACGGTCTTTAAATAACTTTCAAATTCCCTGACCACCCGGTCCGTATATTCAAGGGATGTTCCTTCAGGCATATCAATCACGATCTGGAATTCGTTTTTATTGTCAAAGGGCCGCAATTTTAACGGCACAAGCCGGAACACTGCAAGAGAACATGATCCGATTAAAAGAAGGATGATCGCACTGAACAATAAGATTCGCATATATCGTTTGTTCAGGAAGGGGGTCAGAGTCGCTTTGTAAAAGTTCGCCAGATATCGCTTTGATTTTCTTTTTTTTTCAGTTTTTCTTTTAACATTTTTTAACAGGTTATAAGATACCCAGGGAACAATGGTAAGGGCACAGATCGTTGAAAAGGTCACTGTCAGGGGCACATTGATTGCCATGGGTGCCATATAGGGACCCATCCATGCCGGTAATAAAAGTGAGGGGCGTAAAACAGACAATAATGGCGATGGTTGACATGATCACTGGCGGCAGCACTTCCTGTACAGCATAAAGGGTGGCCTCAAAGGGCATGAAAACTTTTTCTTTAATATGCCGCTGGATATTGTCAACATTGGTGATGGGATCATCCACCACCAATCCCAAAGAGAGAATCAGGGCAAACAGGGTGACCCGGTTGATGGTATATCCGAAAATATAATTCATAAAAAGGGCCAGAGAAAATGATATGGGAACCGCAAGGGCAACGACACAGGCTTCCCGCCATCCCAGGGTGAAAGCCAAAAG
>JAFCZY010000182.1 GCA_019314105.1 Deltaproteobacteria bacterium | reverse complement strand
GGGCATGACAGCAAATCCGGGGGTGATTGATCAAGTATGGATTGATCCGGATACACTTGACCTGAAAATCCATACCATAGACGATAAAAAGCCGATTGGCATCTGCGGGTCCGGGATGATTGATCTGGCCGCAAGCCTTTTTTTGTCCCAACGGATTGATATCCGGGGGAAATTTTCCAATCCGGCCTGCGGGGAGCGCCTGTTTGAAAAAGACGGGATTAACCATTTTATTCTTGTAGATGAAAACCATTCCGGTACAGGAGACCCCATCTGTTTAAGCCAGGTGGATTTAAATTCTTTAACCAGCTCCAAGGCCGCCATGTACACCATTCTGGAAGTGATTGTAAAAAATACAGCCGGGCTTGAATTTGAAGACCTGCATAAATTTTATGTGGCAGGAACTTTTGGCTCATTTATTAATCCTGTGTCTGCCATTTCCATCGGCATGCTTCCTGATCTCAATCTTGAAACATTTGAAGTCCTGGGAAACAGTTCTCTTGGCGGGGCGAAAGTGTTATTGAAAAACCCGGATGCCTTTGAAAGAATCTTGAAAATCCGGCAATCCATTACCTATATTGAACTCAACGTTAACCAGGAATTCATGAACATGTTTTCCGGGGCCAAGTTTTATCCTCACACGGATGCCTCCAGATTTCCGTCGCTGCAATATATAATTTAAAAAACTATGCCTGTATATACAAGTTGTTTGCTTTGTGGTAAAATAGGGAATAAATAATAAATTATTATTCATCATAAAGGAAATAAAGCATATGAAAAAGATAGTCGAATGTGTGCCGAATTTCAGTGAAGGCCGGAATAAGGAAACCATAGAAGCCATAGCCGATGCCATTCAACAGATCAAAGGCTGCCGTCTTCTGGATGTCGATCCGGGAAAATCCACCAACAGAACGGTTTATACCTTTGTGGGCTTTCCTGAGGCGGTTATAGAGGGTGCATTAAATTGTGCCCGTGTGGCAAGGCAAAAAATTGACATGAAAACCCATAAGGGAGAACATCACCGCATGGGCGCCATGGATGTCTGCCCTTTTATTCCCGTTGCTAACGTTACCATGGAAGAGTGTGTTGAAATCTCAAAAGAATTTGGCAGGAGAGCTGCCGATGATCTGGGCATCCCGATTTATCTGTATGAAGAATCCTCCACCCGTGAATACCGCAAAAAACTCCCCCAAATCAGGGAAGGGCAGTATGAAGGCATAAAAGACAGGATTATTACAAAGGAGTGGAAACCGGATTTCGGGCCTGCTGAATTTATTCCCGAGTGGGGCGCAACCGTAACCGGGGCAAGGTTTTTTCTGATTGCCTATAACGTCAATCTCTTGTCCACATCCAATCAGGCCCACAGAATTGCCCTGAATCTTCGGGAGGCCGGCCGCAGCCCGGATGAACCAGGAAGGCTTGCAGAAGTCAAAGGCATGGGATGGTATGTGGAAGACTACAACCTGGCCCAGGTCACGGTTAATTTGAACAATTATCAAGTCACCCCGCCCCATCTGCTGTTTGAAGAAGTTCAAAAAGAGGCAAAAAAGCTGAATGTCGCTGTGACCGGGTCGGAAATTGTAGGGGTGATACCACTGGAAGCTATCCTCATGGCAGCGGAGTATTATATTGAAAAAGAAAATCTTTTTGTTCTGGATGAAGATCAGAAAGTTAGACTTGCCGTTGAACGGCTGGGATTGAATTCTGTTGCCCCGTTTAATCCAAAAGAAAAAATCATTGAGTACATCATTGCCGAAGAAAAAATTGAACCTTTGGCAGGCCTGACACTTAGACAATTTATTGAAGAAGTGACGTCAAGAAGTTCAGCTCCGGGCGGGGGATCTGCTTCTGCTGCCATTGCCGCCATGGGTGTGGGATTGGGCGCCATGGTGGCAAAATTGACCCTGGGAGTTCGTAAATTTGAAGATCTTGATGCGAAAATGCGCAAGATTGTTCCGCCGCTTCATCATGCGGCCAATGCTCTGATTCCCATGATTGATGCGGATACCGAGGCATTTAATGATTATGTGGCGGCCCTGCGCCTTCCTTCTGATACCAGAGAAGAAAAAGAACTCAAGCTTGAAAAATTACAGCAGGGATTACAAAAAGCCATTGAGATTCCCTTAACCACAATGAAGCTTGCTGATGCTGCCTGGGATGCCATGGTAGAGACTGCAAAATACGGCAATATCGCATCAAAATCCGATGTTGAAGTGGGCGCAAAAGCCATGGAAACCGGAATTTGGGGAGCGTATAAAAATGTCATGATCAACATGGTAGACATTACAGACGATATTTTTAAAAATATGACCATGAAACTGGCAGAAGAAATAAAAACAAGGGCGGAAAATCAGTGCAAAAGAGTTCTTGAAATCCTGGAAAACCGGGAGAAATAATTTATTAAAATTGTAAAAACACTCCGGCAATACCCGTGCAGGTCTGCTCACCCTGTAACGGGATATATAAAATTTCTCTTATATCAAATATACAGTTCACGAAAATGTCCCGTTGACTTATATGTCTTTATACGTGTACAATACGTGTATTGTTGAAGGAGGTGCTATTTATGCAAAAAAAACTCACTGTGACTATAGATGAGGCGGTCTATGAGGGTCTAAGGGAAGTCATTGGGCCACGAAAGATCAGTCGTTTTATCGAAGATTTAGTCAGACCTCATGTCATTAAAAAAGAACTTTATGCCGCATATAAAGAGATGGCGGCTGATGAAGTCCGTGAATCTGAAGCGCTTGAATGGGCTGAAGCTACATTCGGAGATGTGAATGATGAAGCGAGCTGAGGTGTGGTGGATCAATTTTGATCCTTCCGTTGGAGGTGAAATCCGTAAAAAGCGGCCAGCCGTTATTGTAAGTAATAATGCCGCAAATCAGTTCCTTAATAGAGTCCAGGTAGTGCCCCTGACAAGTAATGTTGGTAAGCTTTATCCAAGTGAAACATATGTTACCCTTCGGGGAAAAAAGGCTAAAGCCATGGCTGATCAGCTTACTACTGTGAGTAAAAAGAGGTTGATCAACCAAGCTGGTGCAGTTTCTAAAACTGAGATGGAAGGGATAGAGAGGGTCATTTCCATCCAACTTTCTCTTTAAGGCAACAGGAAGGATAAAATGAAAGATATAATTCAGGAAAAAATTGACAGAGTTCTGGATCGTATTCAAGATCCTCAGACCGGTATGACACTGTCACAATTGGGATTAGTGGAGAAAATTCGCTATGTGGAAAAGTCTCAAAAACTTATTGTGTTTTTTAATCGTCTGGGCCACAGCAAGGCCTGTTGCGCAGCGTTGAATATGGTCTTGCTGGCTGATTTTGAAACTGAGATTAAATCGGGTTTAAAGGCGGAGTTTCCTCAATTTTCAATAAAGCTTACAGATTTTTCACATACTTGACCCCATCGATAATATTGAAATAACCCGATGAACCGCAGATATTCACATTAAAAGTTCGAAAGGAGAAAAATGTCAGACATTAAAACTGAGAAATTAGCAGTATTAATAGATGCTGATAATGCACAACCGGCTATTGTTGAGGGGCTATTGACGGAAATTGCAAAATATGGGACGGCGAATGTAAAGCGGATTTACGGCGATTGGACAGCGCCGGACCTGAAAGGATGGAAAGAAGTTTTGTTACAGTATTCCATTCAGCCCATTCAGCAATTTGGATACACCAAAGGGAAAAATGCCACTGACAGCGCCATGATAATTGATGCAATGGATCTACTTTATACGGATAAATTTGATGGATTTTGTATTGTATCCAGTGATAGTGATTTTACAAAACTCGCCGCAAGGATAAGAGAAGCCGGTCTTTTTGTTTATGGTTTTGGGGAGAAAAAAACGCCCGGACCTTTTGTTTCAGCGTGTGATAAATTTATCTTCACCGAAGTCCTCAGATCAAAAGACGATGATTTTGTTGAAATTAATCGCAAAACAACTTCTGAATTAAAGCAGGATACAAAGCTGGTTAATTTGTTAAGAAATGCTGTTGAAAATTCTTCCGATGATAGTGGCTGGGCACACCTGGCATCTGTTGGCAGCAATATCGCGAAGCAGGCATCAGAGTTTGATCCACGAAATTATGGGTACAAAAAATTAGGGGAACTTGCAGTCGCAACAAAATTATTTCAGATTGAGGAAAGAGAGGTCGGAAATGGGCCTTCAAAGGCATTATATTTAAAAGATATAAGAAAAAGATAAATCTCTGAATCCTATGCCCGGTCTGGGTACTTTTTTTAAGGAGTTGGGAGGTGCGTGGATAAATGTTTTGGTTGACACGCCCAACTATTTATAATACAGCTATATTGAAGCTATATTAAAGTTAAAATATAATAATGTGTATTTTTCAGGAGGAAAAATGAAAGAAGTTGTTATAGCAGCTGCCTGTAGAACGGCAATCGGTAGATTTGGTGGATCTCTTGCACCGTTGAGTGATATTGATTTTGGGCCTATTCCCATCAAAGAAGTCATTAAAAGAGCCGGGTTGACCGGCGATCAGATTGATGAAGTGATCTATGCATCCGGTTACAAAACAGGGGATCTTCCCATTAACTCAGCCCGTGTTGTTGCGGTAAAGGCGGGTATCCCTCAGGAAAAACCCCAGTTCACCATCAGCAAGGCCTGTGCCGGAAGTATTAAAACGGTTACACTTGCAGCCCAGGTGATTAAATCCGGTGATGCAGATATTATTGTCGCCGGTGGTATGGAGAGTATGAGCAATGCCACATTTATGCTGAAAAAAGCCAGATGGGGCTATCG
>JAFCZY010000181.1 GCA_019314105.1 Deltaproteobacteria bacterium | reverse complement strand
AACCATTCTGCCGCCCCTGGCAGGACAATTTATCAATCTGATTAAAGATTCATCCCTGTTGGGTATGATTTCCATCAGAGAACTGACAAAAGCCACCCGTGAAGGAATTACCACCAGTCTTCAGACTTTTGAATTGTGGATATTATGTGCAATTCTCTACCTGCTTATGACCTTTACACTTTCCATGGCAATTCAATATCTGGAAAGGAGGACAGCGACAAAATGATAGAAATCAATCATATTTATAAGACCTTTTACATCCCTCATGAGGTTAAGGCTCTGGTGGATGTTTCCAATACGGTAGAAGCAGGAGAGGTGGTGGTGGTCATCGGTCCCTCGGGTTCCGGAAAAAGTACCTTTCTTCGATGTTTGAACCGGCTGGAAACAGCAGAACAGGGTCAGATCCTAGTGGAGGGGGTGGATATTTTCGATCCCAAGATCGATATCAATAAAGTAAGGGCTGAGATGGGAATGGTATTTCAATCTTTTAATCTATTTCCCCACTTGTCTATCCTTGGAAATGTTACTATTGCCCAGAAACTGGTCCGGAAGAGAGGAAAGAAAGAGCGCGAGGAAAAAGCCATGGCCATTCTTGAAAAAGTGGGTATCGGGGATAAAGCCCACGCACACCCATCAAATCTTTCCGGTGGTCAGCAGCAGCGCGTGGCGATTGCAAGGGCATTGGCAATGGATCCAAAAATCATGCTTTTTGATGAACCCACGTCTGCCCTTGACCCTGAAATGATCGGTGAGGTTCTGGATGTCATGAAAACCCTTGCCAAAGAAGGGATGACAATGGTGTGTGTTACCCATGAAATGGGGTTTGCAAGGGAAGTGGGAAGTCGCGTGATTTTCATGGATGAGGGCCGAATCGTTGAAGAAGGCACGCCCGAACATTTCTTTGTTAATCCTGAACATGATCGGACAAAACTTTTCTTAAAACAGATTTTGTAGGATAAAAATATCATGGCACAATATACTATTCATCCTGTTGTCATGGGAACAAAAGTTTTTGATAAAAGCATGATGACCTATCAATATGGCCAGGGGGAGCAATATACCATTCCCATTTATACGTGGGTGTTAAAAGGTGGCGATAAACATATTCTCGTGGATACAGGGGAGATGAATCCCATCCAGTCAAAAGAGAGGGAAGAGGCCATTGGCGGTAAAATTTATACCTTTGAGCAGGGGCTTGAGAAACACGGTTTAACGCCATTGGATATTGATATCGTTATTCATACCCATCTTCATATGGATCATTGTGAAAATGATTATAAATGTGAAAAAGCCAGTTTTTATATCCATGAAAAAGAACTGGATGCCATTCATGATCCCCATCCCCTCGACTATCGCTATCTGGAAGATTATATCGACGAGATTGAAGAAAACAATCAGATTGAAATTATCAGGGAAGATTGTGAAATTCTGAAGGGTATTTATGTCAGCCATACACCGGTTCATACAAAAGGCGGGTTAACGGTTTATATCCAAACAAAAAAAGGCCTGGCCGCTATTACGGGGTTTTGTGTGATTGATGAAAACTTTAACCCGCCGCCTGAAATTAAAGGCATGGAAATGGACGTCATTCCGCCTGGAACCCATGTGGATGTTTACAAGGCCTATGATATTATGAAACAAGTTCAAAATAAAGCGGATATCCTCATTCCGCTGCATGAACCAAGGTTTTCAGCCATTGAAAAAATTGGCTGATGATCAGTTAAAGAAGAAAAATGAATAAGGGAAACCTTATTCATTTAACAGAAAAAAATTTTATTTTCAGTGTAGCTTAAAAAGTCGCTGCCATTCTCTGTAACATGAATAACGCTTTCAATACCGGCGGCAAATTGGTTTTCAAATATAAATTTTGGTTCAACAGCGAGGACCATCCCGGATTTTAAAAGTGTTTTTTTACCCTTGGAAAGGATGGGGTTTTCCACCAGTTCTAATCCAACGCCATGGCCGATAAATTTTGATTTTAAGCTTGGCAGTCCTAAAAATTGATCGCCAAGGGAAAGCTTTTTTGCAATCGTGATAGCTGTTTCAAAGATTTCATCCATGGGCACACCCGGTTTCATTCTGTCTAAAAGCGCATACAGAATTTCTATAGAAGCTTTGGATGCCTCCTCTGCCCTGTTCGGCAGTTTTCCGATGACAAACATTCTGGATTCATCCATATGATAGCCGTCTATAACGGTACCAAAATCAATCAGGATGGGTTCGTTTTCTTTGAGCAGCTTGGGGCCAGCACCATAGGGGTAGGCATTTGAGGTTTGAGGTTCCGGTGCCACATAGCGGGGAATCCAGGGCACCTGGAATCCCGCCGTTTTTGCCGCTCATCAGGTGAAAAGGGAAGAGTTCTGAGCGGTAATGCCGGGCTAAAAGCTTCCCGGAATGCCCCAGCGTCCTTGAATATGTTTCAAACATGCCGCAAAATTCCATTTCTGAAATTCCGGGTTTAATATTTTTTGCCATAAAATCAAAGGTTTGTTTTGAAACCAGGGCTGCTTTTTTCATCTGATCGATTTCCCATGGGGATTTTATCTGCCGGCAGGATTCAACCACAGGGGTTCCGTCAACAAATTGAGTGGAATTAAAAAGCGTTTTATAAAAATGAAAATCTTTTACCGGCACTACGTCAAAAGCAAGACCACAGGTGTCTGGATGTCTTTTGAATTTATATTCAATTAACCTGGGAATATCCTTTATGGAGTTAATGGGTTCAATATTTTTAAGTGGTGTTTCTTGTTGAGCCCGGGGCAGATACCGTTTTACAAACAAAACAGGATCACGATCTTTTTCAATATAAAGATAACAATCCTGGGCTGTGCCGGAAAAATAATAAATATCGGGTTTATGGGTTAAAAACAGGGCATCTATCTGGTGTGCGGCCATCTGGTTTTGTGCTGTATTTATTCTGTCAGCAATTTCTGTCTCAGGTGTCGGGTCAAACGGATATGGGGTCATTTTTATTCAGTACTCTTGGTTACAGGGTTAAGGTTTTGTTCATTTCTGGAATGATAAGGGTTGTTTCTTTATAGTCCTTTTTTATTTTTTCTACAAAGGGGGTGAGGTCGATGGTTTTTGATATGGGAGGGAAAAAATCATCATGATGATGGGGAATTCATGATGATGGGGAATAACAATTTTGGGCTTGAGGTGTTTTACATAGTTCAGGCCGATTTGGCAGATATCTGAGTGCCCTTGAAAGGGAAGCAGCAGGATATCAATGGGCGTTTCCCCCATTTTTTTGAGTTCTTCCAAAGAGGAACCGGCGCTGCCGAAAAATTGTATAATTTTATTTTCAATATAAAATCGCCAGCTTAACACCTGGCCGCAGGGAAATTGTTGAAAAAGCGGAAAATATTTAAACAAGGCAACATTTATTTTTAAAAGGGTGGAGACGACAAGTTTTTTGTCAAATTTAATATGTTCACTGAAAAAGGCCTGGGCTGTATACTGTTGAAATTTAAAAGTTTTTTTATCGCTGAGGACAGAGTTAATTTGTTGTGGGAGTACCCGCCGCTTCTTTAAAAAATTTGCTGCAACGCTTGACCCATAAATATGGGCGTTTGTCTGTAATGCTATTTGGGGGACATCCTGGATATGATCAAAATGGCCATGGGAGATAAAAATTTGAGAGGCCTTTTTAATATCAGAAGGTGTTATCTCCTGTTTTGGACAGGCGTTTTTATTTCTGGACAGGTAAGGATCAACAAGAAACACATGGTTTCCTGTTTTAACTTCAAATCCTGCCGTTCCAAGCCATTTGAGTTTCATACGCATTTTTCTTGTCGAGTTTGTTTATTTTTCCCCAGTTGTTTCAAGTGATATAACTGGATAAAAAGGAGTCAGAGCCGCTCAGTAGCCCCGATCCACTCCAGCGATATGTTCGCTTTTTATCTTGCTTTGAGATAATTTTTTAAATCTCTATAGTAATTTTCATGTGGACCAATCATTATCAATTCAAGATCGCCTTTGATAAACCGATATGAAAGTAAGTATTCAATGCTTTCCAATTTAAATTTATGAATAAATACGCCACGAAGGTCACCTTTTTTTTCTGCGCCAATATATGGAGTCTTAGCAATTTCTACAACTTGCTTGTCCAGCATTTTTTTGTCTTGCTTATCAAATTTTTTAACTTTCCGTTTAAATGAACGGGATTGAATAATTTTCATTGAGTGTTATCCAAATTCATACTCTGATGATTCGCCTTGTTCCAACTCTACAAGACCGATGAGAATTTCTTTAATCATGCTGTAAGTTAAATCAGGATTTTCTTCAGCACATTTTCCAACATATGCCCAGTGTTCAATTTGTCCGGTTAATGAACGTTTGTCAATTTTACTAAATAGTTTTGCTTCTTTTGCCAAATTGTCTGTAATTCTTACTGCTGTCGTCATAATGGTTGCCTCCTCAGATATCATTTACATAACAAAATAGCACAAAAAATTGTATTATGCAACATACTGTTGCGAGTTGTATCAGAATTTACTTTGAAAGCGAACGTGCGCATCACCTGCGCCCAAAGCCAATGATGACTTGGCAAAAGCGACTTTTTATACAGACTGCCCTAAATTCAGGCAATAGGGAGGATAAGATAGCCTTAAATTTCCATGGGCGGGTTGTGTTGCCCGATCAACGGGTTTCTGAAAATAGTTAAAAATGAGATCCTTTTTTGGGACACTTATGGCAAATATATAGAAATGCATAAAGATCATTGAAAATACTCATCAAAGTGGTAAAATATTCGGATTTAGATAAAAATATTTAACGGTTTGTAAATAAAGAAAGGATATTTTGTGAAGTCCCAAGCCTTAGAGGTGAATTTATCCGATACAAAAGTTGATATTATTATTGACTCAAAATATCAGGTTTTCCTGGATATTGTTTCATCCTATGTCGGGATCTTAAACCGGATGAATATTTTTCTAAAAGAGCTGTCCCATCCCTATAAAAACTGGGAATTTATCGTCAGTGAAGCCCGGCATTTTTCTCTTCAATATTTCTATTTGTACAAGGGACATCCAAAAGGTGATAAGGCATTGAAGCTTTTTGTTGATATTTTTTTGGAGTCATTTGAAGCAGATTCAACTTTAAAGGTGAAAACAAGTGCGGCTGATAATTTAATGCTGTTTCTACAGCATATTATCAAAGAATCTGAACAGGAACTGGATCGGTTTCTTCCGGTGATTGAAAAGACAATCGTAAAAATTGAATCTTATGAAGACAAAGAATTTTATTTTTTTGTCAGATCTTATTACCAGCCGGATAAAACAGCAAAAAACCTGTTAGGCACCCTTAAAGAGGATGGTGCGATTTTTAAGCCGGTAAACCGGTTTCTGGTAAAATTTTATGAATATTCATTTGATTACTGGCTGAAACAGGAAGAACCGATTTCCTGGGTTGGTCAGAGTATTGATATAAATCAGCTTGATGATGGGGTAAAGTGTATATTAGAAGAGGTATCCCATAACACTATAGTGAAGTGGCAAAAAATGCTTGAGGGTATCATTCAAACCTTGAATCAAGACCCCAGAAGCACCACTCAAAAATTGATACATCTTGTGGGATATCATGATTTCGTCACCAGGGTTTGGGCAGTCCCTCAAAAAATAATGACCGGGAGTGGCGATGGCACAAGAGGCTTTCACCTTAAATTGACCTTTCTTTTTTATATTATTCATATTCCGGGACTTTCTACTATCCATGTTCAGGCCCTGCGGGAGATTAACAGCACCCTTACTCACCTGATCGGTGATAAGGATTTTAAAAAAGATATCAATATCGTCAACCAGACATTTTCGTTGCTCAAAGAGCATAAGGGAAAATATCCGGAAACTGTTCTGGACTGTATTCATAAAATCGGGGAGGCCGTTTACAAGACATCGAAGATTGCGCTGATCAACCACTTTATTGACATGGCGGTTGATCATGGGTTTCAATTTCCAATGATTAAAGGGACCGGGGAGGACTGGCAGATAAAGAGCAATTCAGCCCATATGAAAAATATCCGGGTGTTTCTCGATCTGATCGGGCAACACCCCAAAAAGTCGAGAAGGCTTTTTTCTGCATTGATCATATCCTTGTCCATCGGCGGCGTTTTTATCAAGGATACGGATCTGTTCTCAAGAGATATTACAAAATTTTTAAATTCAGATATTGCACCGGTTTTTAACCTGGTAAAACAGCTTTCGCGGCTATTACCGGCTTTTTTTAACGAAATCGGTGCGGAAGGTCATCTTCGGGATATTTCCACTCGGTTGGATGAGGCCTGTCATAGAAAGGACCGGTTAATCCATTTTTTAAGAAAACAATGCCATATTGAAAGCTCTAGCAGGAGCGTGGATTTTATCCGGGAAGTGATTCTTTTCTGGAAGACCGGAAACAAAAAAAAGCTTGAGTCTTATGTTCCCCCATCAATTTATCAGGACATTAAAGAATCAGGACCCTTTATTGACGGACCGAGAATTATTCTCAATCACCTTGAATCAAAGGATATGTCACTTCCAAAGGACTATCTGATCTATACGGAAGAGGCTATTTTTAATTTGATTAATGAAGTTGATGAGGTGTCAGAACTTGACCGGTCAAGGGTGAAAATGATTTTTGGATTTTACAGGCTCTTAAACCAGAAATACCGAATTGACAACCTGGAATTTAAAAAATATTTATCCTCGTTCAATTCTGAAAATTTACCGGATCCCCAAAAGCTTATTTCAGCGCTTGAAGAGAAAAATCTGGAAAAGAAAATTCTGATTTTTCTTGCCTACATGAAAGAGTTAAAAAAAATAATTCTTTCGGACAGAATATATGAAGCCAATGAGGCGATTTATTATAAACGTCATTTTGCCGTTGATATTCCGTCCATGTACGGCAGTTATCATGAGGCAAAATTTGATGCTCTGGGATTGACGCTGAGGGTTGAAAGCATTCTGAATGTGATGTTTGAAGAACTGATCAACGGCATTGATCTTCAAGTGATCACAAAGGCTACGTTTAAACGGATTTATAAAGTTTTAGACCTGTTCAGAATTGCATTTGAACTGGATGGAATTGTATCCAATCAGCTAGATGTTCAGATGGATTTTCTAAAATTTTCCGTGGACATCAGAACCTGTTCATTTACCCAGTATCTGGATATTTTTAAAGGGTTTACAAAGGCGATTGCTGATATCATCAATGATCATTTCAACACGATTCATTCCAGTAATTTATTTCAGATAGAATCCAGACTTGGAAAGGATCAGATCCTTAAAAAATATTTGCCCAAAGGCTCCAAAAAGCGAAAGTCAAAACTGGATCAGCGAGTGGCCGAGATATTTTTTATGGATCGTATTGCAACTTCTCTCGGGCTTCAGCAGATGGATGTATTTTTGAACCGAATTTTACACACCCTGTTTCAGCAATCGGAGAAGCTTTCGCAAATCCATTTAAGCCGGCTGTTAAATTATGACCCCAAATGCTCTGTCATTGAAGTCGGCAGTTCAGACCCTATTGGCAATAATATTATATTCTTAGGGAACAAGGGATTAAATCTGATCAAATTAAAGAAATTAGGCGTAGCCGTCCCGGAAGGATTTATTATTACCACAGAAGTTTTTAAATGCCGGGAAATCATCAACCATTACAAGCCGGCAAATATCAATTTCAAGCAGTATGTGGCAAAAATGGTGGGCAATCTTGAAAAGCACACCCAAAAAAGTTTTGGGGATCCTAAAAATCCGTTGCTGTTATCCGTCAGGAGCGGTTCTTCTATCTCACAGCCAGGGATGCTCGATTCATTTTTGAATGTGGGCTTTAACGAGGAAATCGCGGCAAATATTGCAAAGACAAGCCGAAATCCATGGTTTGCATGGGACAGCTATCGGCGGTTTATTCAAGGATACGGGATGGCCTTTGGGA
>JAFCZY010000468.1 GCA_019314105.1 Deltaproteobacteria bacterium | reverse complement strand
TGACCATTTCAAAACTGAAAAAACCTGTCATTGCACAGCTACATGGTGTTGCTGCGGCAAACGGCATGGGATTGATCGCAGCAGCAGATCTGGTCATTGCCGCAGATAACGCACGCATGGGCCTGACCGCCATCAACGTCGGACTCAACTGCATTGGACCGATCATTCCTGTTTCCAGATGTGTCGGCCGGAAAAAAGCATTGGAGCTTTTACTTTACGGGAATCTGATAAAAATGCCCGAAGCACTCTCTCTTGGATTGATAAATAAAATTGTTCCCAACGATGAGCTTGCCTCCCAGGCCCTTCAATGGGCAGAAGAACTGGCACAAAAAAGCCCCATAGCCGTTCAGATTGCGAAAACCGGGTTTTATCATTCCGAAGATATGAGTTATGACGAGCAGTTTGCCTATATGAACGAGGCCTTTGCCCGCCTGTGCACTACAGATGACGCAAAAGAAGGTGTCACCGCATTTTTTGAAAGACGAACCCCTGTCTGGCAGGAGAAATAGACAGTTGAGCTAAAAAAAGCACTGATTGAATTTTTCATTTGATGGAAAAATTGAATAGTATACTGAAACTTGAGGAAAAAGCATGATTCCGTCTACCATAATTGGATTCGTCAACAATGCAGCTCTCTTGTTAGGTTTGGGACTACTCTATGATATCTTGACGTTGAGACAAGTTGGGGAAAAAACCTCTTTCAATCAACTGGTCACCGGAGTGATCCTCGGGGCTATTGGAATTGCAGTTATGTCCACTCCATGGGAATTCATCCCCGGGGTTATCTTTGACACACGATCGATTCTATTGTGCATCACAGGATTTTTCTTTGGAACACTTCCAGTCAGACCTGAAAAATGTGTCAATAAAGGAGTTGTATGCCCTTGGCATAACCGTTCATGGTTTGATGCTTCTCTGGACATTAACCCTGACGTGGCCCGTAGCCAAAGAGGTTCTCCCCAGAATAACCCTTCCGGTATTAGTAATCTTTCCTGTTGGAACGGCACTTTTAGGTCAACTGATGAAAAACCGGCATGCAAATAAACTGGCGAAGATGAAACTCAAAGAATCCGAAGAAAAATACAGGGAACTGGCGGATTTTCTGCCCCAGTGTGTGTTTGAAATGGATATCACAGGCAAGGCTATCTATGCAAACCAAAATTCTTTTGATCTTTTCATGTACACTCAAGATGAATTTGATAAAGGGATAAATATTGCTCAATTAATCGTTCCAGCGGATCATGCCCGGGCCTTTGAAAATATACAGCGCATATTGGATGGTAGCGAATTAGGCGGCATAGAATACACCGTACAAAAACATGACGGCACCACCTTTCCTGCTATGACACATACAAGCCTTGTTATCCGTAATGAAAAGCCAATCGGTTTCAGAGGGTTGTTAATAGACATCAGTGACCAGAAAAAAATGGAGGACAAATTAAGAAAAAGCGAAGAGCGATATCGGGAGTATTTTGAAGATAATATTGCAGGAACGTATATCACAACGCCTGAAGGGAAACTGATTGCATGCAATCAGGAATATAAAAGAATATTTGGATTCGAGACCACTCAACAGGCTTTAGACACGCCGATTAGAAAACTTTTTGAAAATTCTCATAAGAGAGCTAACTTCTTAAGACTTCTTAGAAAGAAAAAACGAGTGACTAACCATGAAACCAATTTTAAAAAACTCGATGGAACATTTATTCATGTGGTCGAAAATGCTTCCGGGGTTTTTAATGAAGAAGGTAATTTAAAATATATCAGAGGGTTCTTAATGGATGTTACTGAACAACGAAAACTCGAAGTTCAACTCCAGCAGGCCCAGAAAATGGAAGCCATTGGGACATTAGCCGGTGGGATTGCTCATGATTTTAATAATATACTGTTTCCGATTTTAGGGTATACAGATCTGTTATTAATGGAAATTTCTGAAGACAGCCCTCTCCGGGACAGTCTAAATAAAATTAATACCAGTGCCTTGAGAGCCAAGGGCCTGGTAAGACAGATCCTCTCCTTTGCCCGTCAGGAACCAAATGAGCTCATCCTGATGAAACTACAGCCCATTATCAAAGAAACATTAAAACTGATCAGGTCCACCATTCCCACCACCATTGACATCATACAGGATATCAGATCTGACTGTGGTGTCATCAAAGCAGATCCCACACAGATTCATCAGATTGTAATGAATCTTACCACCAATGCCTATCATGCC
>JAFCZY010000180.1 GCA_019314105.1 Deltaproteobacteria bacterium | reverse complement strand
CATCATTGACTGCATCCGGATGCTGGAGAATCATGAAATCTCAGCCATGCCCATTGTTGATAAAGATAAAGTGGTCGGAGTTATCTCCGGTGTTATTCTTGCCAAAAAAACGCTCTTCAGGCTGTTGCAAACCATGACATAATTGGTCAATCACATGTGTGTTGTAATTCTCAACGAATTGACGTATTTTAATATTCTAATCAACTCTGATAGGAGAAAACAATGACTGCTGATGTTTTTTTTATGAATTTAGAGGCCACCTCAAAGGAAAACCTTCTCCAGAAACTTTCACGGCTTATTAAAAGAGCCGGTATCAAAAATATTTTAAAAAAAAATGACCTGACTGCCGTGAAAATCCATTTTGGTGAACAGGGAAATACCGCTTATATCCGCCCGATATTCATCCGAACAATCATCCAGTCCATAAAAAGGCATAAAGCCATCCCTTTCCTTACCGATGCCAATACCCTCTATGTGGGGACTCGATCCAATGGCGTATCCCATATTCACACGGCCATTGAAAACGGATTCTCTTATTCTTCAATGGATGCCACACCCATTATCATTGCTGATGGGCTAAGGGGAAAAAGTGAAACAAAAATCAAAGTGGACCAGAAAAACTGCAACCATGTCTATATCGGCTCAGAGATCATTGGCGCGGATGCATTGGTTTCTGTGGCCCATTTTAAAGGCCATGAGATATCAGGGTTTGGCGGCACTCTGAAAAACCTTGGCATGGGATGTGCCTCCAGAAGAGGAAAACTTGACATACATTCCAATGTGAGCCCCAAAATAAAAAGAAAAACCTGTATCGGATGTGCGGAATGTGAAAAACATTGCCCTTCAGAAGCCATTCACCTTAAAGAAAAAAAAGCTTATATTGATCAAAACAAGTGTATCGGATGTGCGGAATGCATTGTCCGCTGCCCGACCGGATCTGTGAATATCAACTGGAATCAGACGGTTCCGATCTTCCTTGAAAAAATGATGGAATACAATCTTGGGGTTCTTAAAAATAAAGAAAAAAAAGCTTTTTTCATCAATTTTATGACAGACATTTCACCCAAATGCGATTGTCTGTCTTACAGCGAATCCCCCATTGTCAATAATGTAGGTGTTCTCGCATCAACCGATCCCGTTGCCATTGACCAGGCCAGCGCTGATCTTGTCAACCAGCAAAAAGCACTCCCGGACACTGCTCTCAAAACAAATCTGAACCCTGGAGAAGATAAGTTCAAAGGGCTTTACCCATCTGTTGACTGGGAACATCAGCTTGACTATGCCCAAAAAATAGGCCTGGGTACACGAAAATACAATCTAATTAAATTAAAGACATTATCATATAAAAAATAAACCGCTTTAAGCATCAGATAACTGTTTAACAGGATAGGTCTTGCCTTTTAATTTAAACAGCAATTGCCCATCCTGTTCGTCTATAAACTTTGAAATTTTTAAAAGTGCGCGATCTTTAAACTTAATCTGGTGTTCAGAAGTTTGAAGGTAAAGGTTGTCATCCCTGGTAAAAAGTTGTTTCGGGTCAAGTTTTATTGTATCATTGTTATTTAATATGAGGATGATATTGTCATTTACTTTTATATCTAAAACAAAAAGCACTGAATCTTCATAACGGAAATATACTTTTTCTATCAATTCATCGGTTTCCTGGCAGACATAATATCCGTGTTCATCTTTTTTTATAGATGCATTAAAATATTTTATGATTTTAGGATGCTCAAACTTTCCGTGTTCATTATGCCAGTCACCATTTTTATTCATCCAGAAAACAGCATCTTCTTTTGATATTATGATCTGCTTTTTCATCAAGAAGCCATCAAACTCCATAACACACCAGCGGCAATAGCTGATCCGATAACACCAGACACATTGGGCGCCATGGCATGCATCAATAAAAAGTTGGTGGGATCTTCTTTCTGGCCGACTATCTGGACAACGCGGGCTGAATCCGGAACGGCAGATACACCTGCAGCACCTAACAACGGGTTAATTTTTGATTTTAAAAACAAGTTCATAACCTTGGCGAAAAGAACCCCGGATGCTGTGGCAATACCGAATGAGAGTGCCCCAAGGGCAAAAATTCCAATCGAACTGGGTACAAGAAAAATATCGCCCTGGGTACTTGCGCCAACGGTAACTCCCAATAGGATGGTTGCGGTATCAATGAGAGAATTTCTTGCGGTCTGGGCAAGTCTTTCCGTTACAACAGCCTCTTTTAAAAGGTTACCAAAGCAGAGCATCCCCAAAAGCGGCAGGGCAGCAGGGGCCAGAAAACAGCAGAGGAGGAATGCAACAATAGGAAAAATTATTTTTTCTCTTTTGGTTACTTCTCTGGGTTCTTCCATTCGTATCAGACGTTCTTTCCGGGTTGTCAAAAGCCTCATAATCGGGGGCTGGATAACAGGAACCAGTGCCATGTAGGAATAGGCTGCCACGGCAATGGGACCGATCAAGTGGGGTGCCAGTTTTGCTGTAAGGAAAATGGCGGTCGGCCCATCAGCGCCACCGATAATTCCAATGGAAGAGGCTTCGTTCGGGGCAAACCCAAGGGCCAGTGCACCCAGGAATGTTATAAAAATACCGGTCTGGGCAGCCGCTCCTAAAAGCATTAGAATCGGCCTTGCCAAAAGGGTGGAAAAATCTGTCATAGCCCCTATACCAAGAAAAATAAGGGGCGGATATATCCCTTGTGTCACACCGAAATATAAATAATGGAGAACTGAATTGTCTTCGTAAATGCTTAACCCCAGTCCCTGGAATACGGGAATATTTCCCATGAGAATACCAAAGCCAATGGGAACCAGGAGCAACGGTTCATAATCTTTGGCAATTCCAAGATAGACAAACACCAAGCCTACAGCAATCATGATAAGGTAACGGTAATCCCACAGATAAAATCCTGTGTTGTGATAAAACTCTATAAATAACGCATCCATTTTATTCCCTTTTACTTGTCATTTTCTCAAGAAATCTGTTCCATCATAAAATGGCTTTGTCAAACGTCTCTTTTTCCCATGTAAAAAAACCTGAGCCATCCGGGATAATTATGTTTGTTTTGAGAAGATTGTTAAGATTTGAATGTGAATTTTTTAAATCGCTGATTTGGGCAAGATGGAGCAGCCTTGGCAATGAAAAATGATTTTCCATGGTCCTTATAAGAAGGCTGAATTGCTTTGCACCTTCTTTTTGGCTTTCCGTAAAAACTGCCTGATCGATTATTTCCTTTTCCTGAAATTCCTCTGACTGATTTTTGGGTTGTTTTGCTTTAAAGAGTGTTTTAATCTTTGAAGGATTTTCCCATAAAGCCAATACCCTGTAAAGCTGTGAGATCACCAGAGAAAGCGTGACAAGACCTGAAAATACGATGGTTACTCCGACAACGGAAATAGCCCACCCATTGTTGGCATTGATTGCTTCTAGTCCGTACAAATGTCTACCTCCATTAAAAATTGTATGAAAGACTGATGCCTTCTATCTTTTTTACGATTTTTACAAATGGTGCTGTTTTGTCAAGATATTCCTGCCAGGATGCCATAATGGTGGCTGCTGCTTCAGAATTTTCCTGGATAACGGCTAAAAAAGCCTGTCTTGGTACGGCAAACACACTTCCCTTTTCAAGAACCGTCAGGGTCGTTTTATAGACGCCTTTGGCAGACAACAATTCCAGTCCGATAAAATCCCCGGGTGTGTTTAGAACAACTGACCTGCCTTCTTCCATAGCAAGCAAAACAGTCCCATTGTTTAATAAAAAAAAGAATTGTGCCGCATCATCAGCCTTTGCAATGATATCTCCCGGATGTATTTCCCGTTTCTCAAAAAAAGGTTCCAGCCTTTGAATATCATCTTCCCCAAGAGAACTGAAGATAGATGATTTGTTTAAAATTTCTTTAATATTACTCATTATTTTCCCGTAACATTTAAAACCATACTTGTTTTAAAAACATTCATTCAACCATATTTTATAAATCCTGTCGATAGAAAAATAATTCCTTCCACTATATAAATTTATTTTATAAAAAAGAATATTGATTTTTTCAAAACTGGATATTTGCCATAAAGAATATACCCTAACCCGCCACAGGCTGATTGCCTTATGTCTGTCACAGGCTGATTGCCCTACGTCCGCTGGATGGACATTGCAACACGGTTTAAGCTTCCCTTCGCTGACCGCCATAAACTCGGTCATTCTTCCCTCAAACACCATGGCGGCTTAACCGCTGCGGTAATCAAACCCGTGTAAGCAAAGATCCATATGCTCCCGTAAGGCAATCAGCCTTTAACTAACGGAAAGCTCACAGGACGCAAGGGTTTCCAGTAAAGATAGATGAAAGTAGCATTGTCTCAAAGTTGCTACAGATTTAAAAAAAACCGCCCCTTACAGTCCAGTAGAGCTCTGTTATCGTCTCGCTTAGGATTTGTTTATTGTTATATAAACGGAGATTATGGCACAAATGGCGGCAATAATTGCACCAAGGCTAGCCCAAAATGCAGCGTTTTTTGCACTTCGTGCTATAGTGTTGGCATCTTGTGCTATTTTTAAAGTCTTTTCCTCTCTGGACTCCTTGCGTGAATCTTTTTCTACAATAATGGCTTCTTCCTGAATACGCAACCATTCCTCGGCATAGTTTTTCTTTTTACCGCTATATACACCAAGGGACAATTCCTGTTTAACTTTTTCAAAGCCTTTAGAGTCGAGTTTTTCCCATAGAGATTTTTGAAATTCACATAGATGCTCATTCATGTTTTTCTCCGATTAGACGATAACGCAAAGCTGAGTGGTCGGGGGCTTTATGCCTACAA
>JAFCZY010000179.1 GCA_019314105.1 Deltaproteobacteria bacterium | reverse complement strand
GGATTGGGCCTGTACCTCAAGATCAATCTGTCTTGAATCCATCTTCCCGCTCCTGAGCATCTTTCTCAGCTTTTCCCGGGTAGATGCTTTGGGCTGACTTTCTTCATCTTTCTGTCCGGTCGCAATGATGTCAATGTCATTTGAAATGACAGCACCGGTTTGGGAAGACGGAGGGAGCAAAATATCCAAAATTCTTTCTTCGGCAATTTCAGCGGCTTTTCCCTGGACGTCTTCCTGTCGCCTTGTCCTTAAATTATTGACCGTCAATTCCACAATATCCCGGATCATGGATTCAACATCCCGGCCGACATATCCAACTTCGGTAAATTTTGAGGCTTCCACCTTGTAAAAGGGAGAAGCTGCCAAATTGGCAAGCCGCCGGGCGATCTCTGTCTTTCCTACACCCGTAGGACCGATCAATATAATATTTTTCGGCGAAATCTCTTCTTGAAGGCCTTTATCAAGCTGCCGCCGCCGCCATCTGTTTCTAAGGGCAATGGCAACTGATTTTTTGGCATCCTTCTGACCAATAATATATTTGTCCAGCTCCGTAACAATCTGTTTTGGTTTTAAATCTTTCATTATAATTCTTCTATGGTAATATGATGATTGGTGTAAATACACAAATTGGCTGCGATTTTCATGGCTTTTTCTACAATTACTTTTGGTTCCAATTCGGTATTTTCAATCAGCGCCACTGTGGCAGACTGGGCAGATGTACTGCCCGATCCAATACTGATCACTCCGTCGTCGGGTTCAATCACATCCCCGTTGCCGGATAACAAATAGGTGTTCTCCTTATCCACAGCAATCATCATGGCTTCAAGACGCCGCAAATATTTATCCATTCTCCAGTCCCGTGCAAGCTCCACACACGCCCTTGTCAAACTCCCATTATATCTTTCCAATTTTTGTTCAAGTTTTTCAGACAAGGTCATTGCATCGGCTGTGGCGCCTGCAAAACCGACGATAATCTTATCATTATAAATTCTTCTGACTTTTCTTGCTTTGTGTTTTGTGACAATCGTTCCCAGCGTCACCTGTCCGTCCCCTGCCACAACCACTTTGTTTTTATGCCTGACTGCAAGAATAGTTGTTCCGTGAAATGTCATATTTTCAACTCCTTGGATGTGCCTTGTCATATACCTGCATCAGCCTGTCCATACTCACATGGGTATACACCTGGGTGGTGGATAAGCTGACATGTCCCAAAATTTCCTGAATCCCCCTTAAATCCGCACCCGAATCCAGCATGTGCGTTGCAAAGGAATGACGCAGCATATGGGGTGAAACCGGTATATTCAACTGACACTCCCTTACTATTTTATCCAGTATCCGTCTGATGGACCGGGAACTTAATCGTGTAAAATTCTTATTCACAAAAACCGGAATAAATTTTTCTTTCAACGATGCCCGGTAATCCGTTATAGCCTTCAAGGCTCTGTTGCCAACCGGGACAACCCTTTCCTTAGACCCTTTCCCAAAGACTCTAATCATTTGACTTTTAAAGTCAATATTCTGAATATTCAGACCTTCCATTTCAGACACCCGCATGCCCGTGGAATAAAAAGTTTCAAACATGGCAAGATTTCTCTTATCAAACCAAGTGTCTGTCTTGATGGAATCTAAAAGCTGAAACACATCATCAATGGTTAAAAATCTGGGGATGCTTTTCTCAAGCTTGGGAAACGGTACCATGTCTGCGGGGTTTAGCTTCAATTGTCCCGATTTAACCAGATAATCAAAAAATGCCTTAAGGGATGACAGCTTTCTTGATACGGTCCGTTTGGATTTTCCTGATCTCACAAGATGGGCAAGAAAGCGTCTGATCGCATCCTTATCAAGCCGGTGAAGGTGTGCAGAAAACACTTCCTGACATTGCATATCGTCCGTTTTTTGATCTTCCAGAAAAAATTGAATAAAATATAATACATCTGCCCGGTATGCCCTGCAGGTATGGGGGGAATATCCTTTTTCTGCAACCAATGTATCAATAAACGTATCAAGCACCATCTGCCACCTCTGATAAGGTCATCACCTGTTTCATATCTTCCCAGACCTGGCGTTTGTATGCCGGGTGTTTTACCAGCAGAGACGGATGAAAGGTGGGCATCACTTTAATCCCATGATATTCATGGAATTTCCCCCTGAACGTTTCCAGGGGCTGTTTAATATTTAATAAGGATTGGCCGGCCTTAATCCCAAGGGTAATGATAACCTTGGGAGAAACATTTTTTATTTTTCGCGCCATTGCTTCTGTATCTCCTGCATTACAGATAAAAACAGCATCAGACGACAGGTTCATGGCCGCAAGGATTTTGATCAGAAGCGCCCCGCTCTCTCCTTTAAAAAAGCCGGCGTCACTGTCTATGATAAAAACTGAGGCGGTTTCAAGGCCTTGAAAAAAAAACGGCTCCTGTGGCTGACGAATATGCCCCCAATGATTAATGATGGTTTCGGACTCTTTTGAAATATCAAGACAGGCATTACCGATTTCTTTTTGATGGGATAAATAATCTGAAAAATCATTTATCACCCGGACAACCCCTGTTTTGATCGCATCCGAATTGTTTTGACCCTCGGCACTCATTTTAAACGCTATCCCATTTTATCAATCATATGATCTATCAGGATATTGGCCACCTTGTCTTTTCCCATCAACGGGATGTCAAAGGATGTACCATCCCTGAAAAAAAGCTTTACCTTGTTGGTATCTGCCTGAAACCCTGAATCTTTTGATCCCACAATATTGGCAGCAATCATATCAAGATTCTTTTTTTTCATTTTTAATAAAGCATTCTTTTCAAGATCATCCGTTTCTGCTGCAAACCCGACCAGGAACTGATTTTTTGTTTTCTTTTCCCCGATGAGTTTTAAAATATCAGGGGTTTCAATCATTGAAATAGAAAGATCTTTATTGTTGTCTTTTTTCTTTATTTTGCTTTTTTTAGGATCTATCGGCTTATAATCCGCCACAGCTGCGACCTTTATAATCATATCCGCCTGATCAAGGTTGGCCAGCATTTGATCGGCCATCTCTTCACAGGTGACCACATCAATGTGCTCAACCCCCACAGGTGCTTCAAGGCTGACAGGGCCGGACACCAGTGTTACCTGTGCCCCTCTTTTTTCTGCGGCGCTGGCAATGGCATACCCCATTTTTCCGGATGAATGATTGCTGATAAATCTGACAGGATCGATGGCTTCAACCGTGGGGCCTGCTGAAACCAGAATTTTTTTACCCTTTAAATCCTTTTGGGTCAGCAGTGCCTCAACCCTGTCAAAAATAAACCAGGGGTCCGGCAGTCTTCCTGTTCCCACAGTTTTACAGGCCAGCACCCCTGAATCAGGATCAAGAATCTGCCATCCGTCCTTTTCAAGAATATCAAGGTTTCGCTGCACGCGGATATTCTGGTACATATCCGTGTTCATGGACGGACAGATCATGACCGGACAGGTAACCGCCAGCAGTGTTGTGGATAAGGCATCATCTGCAATCCCATGGGCAACCTTTGCAATGGTATTTGCAGTTGCCGGTGTAATAATGGCAGCATCCGCCCCTGTTGCAAGATCAATATGCTTAATGGCAGCATCGGCATCAAAGAACAAATCCGACAATACCGGATTTTCAGACAATACCTCAAAGGTCGTTTTACCAACAAATTTTTGGGCACTCTCCGTCATGATCACATTAACATTGGCCCCGGCTTTTTTTAACAGCCTTAACAGCTCAACCGCTTTATATGCGGCAATCCCGCCGGTAACCCCAAGAAGAATATGTTTATTTTGAAAATCCATCATTCTATCAGGTTTGACCTGGAAAGCCCTGATCCTCCTGTAATCGTTGGTGCCACACCCACCTCAACATAGGTATATATCTGCTCGTCCCGGATGGTAATAACCGAGGTTCGTGAAGGTTTTTGAAACACCATGATGGTGATGCCGGGAGACTTGATCTGGCTGATAACCGTCCAATTGTCTTTTGCCATATTATGATTAAAAAAATTAAACAGGGATTGTCTTTCCACCCGGCCCTTCAGTGTAATGAGGCCTGAGGTAAACCCGGGTGTCAATATAACAACAGTCCTATTTTTTACGATTGAAAGCTCCATGGGGATTAATACATCTTCAAAATCATAATAAATCGCTGTGGTTTTCTTTGATTTGGGTTGAGTGGCAGTAGGATCTCCTTCCGATTTTGATGATGATCCAAGGCCGAAACACCCGGAAATAAAAAATACCAGCAATACAACGATCAGTATATTTACAACGGATTTAATATTATATTTTACTTTCATTTTTCCTCCTAAACGCCAGGGTTTAAATAGATTCAATACTTATGATTTTATTGCAAAGCCTTCATTGATTATTTTTCGAACTAAGGGATCCTCCTCAATAAACCGTTCAAGGTTAAAGGGCAAGGGTTCAATCCTATCATCAATAGTAACAGCTAATTCAGTTAGTCTTATTCGTTCTTCAAAGCGATCAAAGGTTATCTGCGGTGAAACAACTGCAACGTCAATATCGCTCCATTTGTCAACTTGACCAGTGATATATGACCCAAAAATATACGCCTTTGAAATACTAATTCCGGCAAGTTCTAATTTACCAAGGAATGCTTTGACATTTTTAAGAACTACAGTATCGACTTCAGCCATTTTAAAATCTCACTTATTTTAGATAGTTCAATTTTTGTGAACCGCAGAGTACATTTTTTTCTAAACTCCTAATTTACCAAGGAATGCTTTGACATTTTTAAGAACTACAGTAAAGAAAAGAGAATAAGAATAATCTTTTTTGTCAAAAAGATGCCTGGCAATTTTATTAGATTCTTCTGCTTCTGTTACCCAATACTGAACAATGTCTTTATGTTCCATAGATTTATTGTATTCAATTATATTTTTTTTCTTTCACTGCCATTACACTGTATTTTATAACATCCAATGGGTTAAAATACAATCAGATAAACGCCGCCAAAAATTTATTCGCTGGCATCACCCTTATGCCTTTATGCATTCGTTCATTTTAGAATGCTTATGAAACTCATCCAGAATAATCAAATCGGAATCCGGCGGCCATTCCCCTTTTAAGGCAATCAGCCTGTCCCTTATTTTATCCCAGTTATAATAGCCGGCTTTAGATTTTTTTAATTGACCGCAGCCAACACCATTGATAAAATAGTCGAAAAGACCATTTTAACCAGTGGATTTACAAGTCAGACTATGCATGGAAAAAACATCCGGTTGTCAGGATAGATTTCAGTAAAGGAAAGGCGGAAAGCAGGGATGACCTGAAGAGCTTTATCCTGTATCAATTAAAAAACATATATAAAAGCCTGTGATGAACACATCCGGTTTGTGCTTTTAACAGGGGTGAGCAAGTTTTCAAAGGCAGGGGTTTTCAGCGCTTCTTTGATTTAAAGAAATTAAAAAAAATGGAGGTAAGAGAGGAATCTCTGGGTGCTTATGAACTTGAAAACCTGGCAGTCCTGCCGCTATCCGCTATTGCTCCAGACCGGCTATCTTACGATTAAAGGGTA
>JAFCZY010000178.1 GCA_019314105.1 Deltaproteobacteria bacterium | reverse complement strand
TCCCTTTATAAAAAACTTGCATAACCGTATAGTTTGTTCCCATTTCTTTGGGCTGCATGTTCTCAACCCCGGGCATTTGTTTAAATCTTTGCTTTAATGCGATAAATCTGGGCAGAAAATTCTCTCCTTCTATGATGACATCAAAGACATGCTCTGTTCTCAAATTCTGCTCCCAGTACGCATCAATTTTTTTACTCAAATCCTGAGCTGAAAGGCTGGCGGCCTTAACAATTGCATTTATATTTCCCTGCTTGTCCACATCACTTTTAGCCACAGCCTGAACCTGTGATATAACAACCTTTTCTCCTGTTTCAAGATTGTATCCTTCCAGGTTGATTTTCGCATTAAAGGTTTTTTCTTCACCCATACGGTTGATGGCTTCTGACGAGCTTGCTTTCCCAAACACAATCATGTCAGCTTTCATTTCCCTGCCAAGATCCCTGGCAGCAGCAATATCATAGATAGAATCAAACGTAACATTATAAAAAGACGGGTCAGGGCGGTCCACGTCATTTCCTGTAATAATAAAACGATCCTGAAGCATTTTATTGATGATAACTTCCTCTGCGAAAGATCGGTAAGGGATTGAATTATTCCCCCACCAGTATTTGGGCAGAAGATCTGACGGGATCTTTTCTGCGATAAAAAACAGAATCACGGGTTTATCATGGTTGATATTGAGTATCCTGGCATCGGTCAGTATCTTTTCAAGCCGCTTAATATCCACCTTGGATTCTACACCCACAAGATAATGGCCGTTATTTTCAATTCCGCCAAGAACACGATACGTAATAATATAGTCCGATGTATGGGAGAGTATCTGATTGTAAAAAAAATTAAGGTTAGAAGCAAAAACCTGTCTTGAAACAAGCTCGGCAAAGGCATTCTGAACCGCAATCTCCAGTGCGTCTGATACTGATTTCTGCTTGGCCTGCTGGATATTATGATTAATAATCCTTCTTTTGCCTGTGGTCACACCGGTTAATATGTCAGACCCTGTGGCTGCAAATGATTGCCCGGATATGAAGATGATACCGATGAATAAAACAATGAATCCGATAGCCGGCGTTTTTTTAACCATCCTTCTTACACCTTTCTTTCAATAGAATAATCTGCAATCAAACACAAAAGCTGTTTAGACTGGCAATCTCCAAAACCATCCAGGCATACCTTTGCTCTTTTTACATGATCCCGGGCTCTTTTTCGAGTATATTCAATTCCCTTATATGTATATAATTTTTCTTTTAATTTTTCAAACTGGTCCGGATCAAACTCTGTTTCGGATATGACATCCTGCATCCACGTCTTATCCTCTGACGATGCGTTGACAAGACTGTGGATCAGCGGCAGGGTCAATTTTCCTTCCCGAATATCCGCCCCGGGGTTTTTCCCTAATTCTTCAGCGCTTGCTATATAATCCAGAAGATCGTCCGCCATTTGAAATGCCATTCCTAAATGAAATCCGTATTGCTTCAGTGCCGCTTCTTTTTCTTTTTGCGCCTTTGCAAGAATGGCCCCGCTCTGGCAGGCCCCCTGAATCAAGACAGCTGTTTTTCTTTCAATGACTTCAAGGTATTCTTCTTCGGAAAGATCCAACTTTCCTTTTTTTGCCAACTGGTCTATTTCTCCCTGGGACATGTCCCGGGTAATTTTTGCAATGACGGAGATGATATCCGGTTCTCTTGTTTTTGCTGCAATATCAAGCGCCAGGGCCAGAAGAAAATCACCTGTCAGCACGACTTTGGAAGCAGACCATTTTGTGTGGGCAACTTTTTTACCCCGCCGGATATCTGCCTCATCCACGACATCATCGTGTAAAAGAGTGGCGGCATGAAGATATTCAAAAATAGTGGAAAATTTTATTTCAAATCCTTTATTGTAACCGCAAAGCCTGGCACTGTGAATCATTAAAAGCGGTCTCAGACGCTTCCCGCCGCTGAAAAGAAGGTGAGATGCAATCTGCCTGACCAATTCCACATTGGGATTCAAATGGTGGTCCAGTGCAATTTCAACCTTTTTAAGATCAGGGGCCACCTTTTCAAGAATTCTTTGTTTTAACCCTTTTGTCATGCAATCTCTCCGGCAATATCATATTCAAAGCCCTGGGTAATTCTTACATTAACAAAGGTACCTATTTCAAGTCCATTGGCATAAATAAATGTTACCCCATCCACCTCCGGAGCCTGGAACATGGTTCTGCCAAGGAACACACCGGGTTCCGGATTTTCTTCAACAAGGACTTCAAAGGTTTTACCCAATAATTTTTCATTCACTTTTTTTGAAATTTTGGCTTGGGCTGCCATGATCATATCATGCCTTTGTTCTGCAATCTCATAAGGAACATGATCTTTTAGAAGATGGGATTTAAGATCATCGGAATCTGAATAAATAAACACGCCCAAATGATCAAACCCGATATCCTCAATAAACTTCATCGCTATGTTGAAATCCTCTTCAGACTCACCCGGAAACCCCACAATAATAGTGGTTCTTAACGCAGCTTCGGGATCAATCTTCCGAATGGTTTTAAACAGCGCATAAAGATCTTCATGGGTATAAGGCCGTCCCATTTTTTTGAGTATATTTGATGAGGCGTGCTGGATGGGAACATCATAGTATGAACAGATATTTTTATAATTTTTTACAGTCTGTATGATCGGTTCTGTCAATGAGTTGGGATGGGTGTATAAAAACCGTATCCAGGCATGGTCTTTTGCCAGGGTGTCTGCCAAAGAAATGAGAACGTGTTCAAACCCTGTTTGACCTTTAAAATCCCGACCATAATCAGTGGTATTTTCAGCTGTCAGGATAATCTCTTTGACATCTCGGGAGACAAGATCTTTGGCTTCTCTAGAGATATCATCCTTGGGTCTCGATCGCTGAATACCGCGAAGTTTAGGAATAATACAATAGGTACACTTTCGGTTACATCCTTCCGACACCTTGATATAGCTATAAAAATCTGTGATCAACTCTCTTTGCACGGAAAGGTCCTGGAACGGTCTTTTGTTGGGGTCAGGAAAAAGGATTAAGGGTTGAGTGTCGCTGTTCTCGACGGCTTCCACAATCTGCTCGCATGCGGCAGTACCTAAAAACGCATCCACTTCCGGCAGGGTGACAACAAGATTCTCATCATCCTTATACCGCTGGGCAAGACAGCCGGTGGCGATAAGTTTTTCACAAACGCCCGTTTCCTTAAATTTTGCCAGTTCCAGAATAACATCAACAGCCTCATCCGAAGCTGTTGATATAAATCCACAGGTATTGACAATAATCACCTGGGCCAGAGAAGGATCACGCGTTATCGTGTGACCTGCCTCTACAAGTTTTCCCAGCATAATTTCGCTGTCAACCTGGTTCCTTGAGCATCCAAGGGTCTCAAGGAAAATGATCATATGGAATTGGCCATAAGGTCTCCTAGCTGCTTGGAAAATCTTGCAGGATTATCCAGTTTACCGCCTTCACTGATGACGGCAATATCAAAGAGAAGATCACTATAATCTTTTAAAACCGGGTTGGTGGTGTCGGTCTCAAATATTTCTTTCATCTTTCCCATGACAGGATGGTTCAAATTGACTTCCATCACCCGTTTCTGGTCCGGTGTTTTCTGACCCGAAGCTTTCATGATTTTTTCCATGTAAGCACTCATACCATAGTCATCGCCGGACAAACAGGAGACAGAATCCTTCAGCCGGTTGGAGACCACCACATCCTTGACCTTTTTTTCAAGCTTTCCTTTAAGAAATGACAAAAGAGCTGAATATTCATTTTTCTTTTCATCATCCACTTTTTCAAGATCAAGATCCCCTTTCTCCGCACTCTTGAGTTTTTTCTCCTTGTACTCGGGCAGGGACTGGGTGACCCATTCATCAATGGGATCTATCATTAAAATGACTTCATAATCCTTTGCTTTCAAAGACTCAAGCAAAGGAGAATTCATTAAGGATGTCAGACTTTCACCCGTCAAATAATAAATCTCTTTCTGGTCTTCTTTCATGTTTTCAATATAGTCGTCCAGAGAGACATATTTGCCGTCTGACTTGGTGGTCTTATATCTTAAAAGGGAGGCCAGTTTTTCCTTATTTTCAAAATCCGTTGGGATGCCGGCTTTCAGGGCCTGACCAAACTCATTAAAGAATTCTTCATACTTTTCTTTTTCCATGCCTTCCAGAACGCTAAAAATCTGTTTAACCAGATTTTTCTTAATATTTCTGACCAGGCGGTCTTCCTGGAGAATCTCACGGCTCACATTCAGATTTAAATCAGGGGCATCCACAACGCCCTGAACAAATCCAAAATATTCCGGCAAAAGTTCCTTGCAGTCATCCATGATAAAAACGCGCTTGCAATACAGCTGCATCCCATGCTTTCTTTCCGGTCTAAACAGATCCATAGGCGCTTTGGACGGCAAATACATCAATACATCGTATTCAGTTACCCCCTCAAACTTTTTATGAATAGTTTCCAACGGCTTGTCCCAGTTATGACTGATATGTTTGTAAAACTCTTCATGCTCTTCATCGGTCACATCCTCTTTTCCTTTTGACCAGATGGCTTTCCTGGAATTCAAGGTTTCATCTTTTCTGATTTTTCTAAAGGTATCTCCAATGGGTTTACCTTCTGAATCTTTAATGATCTCATTTTCAGGGATGGGGTCACTTTTTTCAACATTCATGATCACAGGATATGTCACAAAATCAGAATGTTTTTTTACAATATGCTGAATCGTGTATTCTTCTGTAAAATCCTGATCACCCTCTTCCAGATCTTTTAGATAAAGCGTGATCGTCGTACCGCGTGTTTCTTTCTCGTTTTCCTGGTCCGTATAAGATCCCTTGCCGTCTGATTCCCATCT
>JAFCZY010000177.1 GCA_019314105.1 Deltaproteobacteria bacterium | reverse complement strand
TTTAATGTCAATCTAAAATCAATATTTCTATATACTTTTGCTGTTGAAGCGGCAATCCCCGGATCACACAAAACAAGATGATACGATCTCAGATTCAGCACTTTTTTAAGTTTTTCTCCAACGCCTTTTGCAATTGCAGGACTTCCAAAAATAAAAAAAGGAACATCTGCACCAAGGGCCAATCCCATCTTCATCAGTTCTGCCTTTGAAAAAGGCATCTTGTAATAAGTATTCAAAGCAGTTAAAACGGCGGCGGCATTGCTGCTTCCACCTCCCAGTCCCCCACCCGGGGGAATCCTTTTTATAATTTTAACGGAAAGGCCTTTTTTTTCTTCACAGCCGTTTGTTTTCAAAGAATGATAAAACAATTCCGCTGCTTTATGGGCAAGATTTGATTAATCTTCCGGCACATCCGGGTGATCACAGACAATTGATAATTTTTTTTTTGAAAAATCAATATAAATATCATCCCACAGATCGATCTGTGTCATCAAAGAATAAAGATTATGATATCCATCCTTCCGTCTGGAGGTCACATATAAAAACAAGTTTATTTTTGCAAAGGATTTAACCTTTTTTATCAAGATTTCGCCTCAACAAATGCCAGCTTGAGTTCACTGAGCAGGACCTTAAGCAACTTGTTTTCATCCTCAGTTAAATTGCCTTTGGTTTTTTCTTCCAACATGGCGATCATCTCTATGGTGTTTTTTGCAAGGCCAAAATTGATGGATTTCTTCCCAGTTGACGGTTCTTCAACCTTGCCAAGCTGAACCAGTCCTGATGAATATAATGACAAAATAAAACTTGAAAAATCAATTTTTAACGGATCTTTTGCCCCGGAAGGGGCATCACTCATTGTAAAACCATTTCCTTCAGCCATTTTCGTTCTCCTTGAATAAATTATTCTATCGTCCAATGGACATCAAAATGATCTTTTGTCACTGATGCAAGGTACCCGTCAAAATAAAAAATCATCAATAACCGTTTTTATTTTTACTTTTGGCAGGCCCCGCATCCCATCCGTTGTTTTTTTTAATACGGCTTCTTTTGCTGTAAAACCTCTAAAAAAAATAATGTTTTTATTCTGACCACTGAAATATGCCGCCTCTTCAGGGTCAATAATTCTTTCAAACAACGCATCAGAAACATTTTTAATCCGCTCTATGTCAATCCCGATCTTTTCTGTTGAGACAACGCCTGCCACAAAGTCAGGTTTATGACTGACAGACCAGCAGACCCCGTTTGATGGCACAGGAATTCCCAAAGCATCTTTTTCACATATTTCCAGATAAAGCTTTGATTTTAAAGAAGATTCCTTCGTACTTTGCCTGGCAAACCGACTTAAGGCAACCCCCTTATTTTTACCTTTCAAGACTTTAATTGTTTCTGGCACTTTTGTAATAACCGGATATAAAAAAATAATCAGCTCTCCTTAATTTTCCAGTTGAATCAGGATATCTGCAACCGTTGCGCCTTCCCCTTCCTCGTGGACAAACAAAGGGTTAATATCCAGTTCTTTTATCATGGGATGGTTATCTGCCATGGCTTTTAACGAAACAATATGTTTTTCCAGAGTTTCAATATCTGAGGCTTTTTCTCCTCGCAATCCTTTAAGAATCGGATATCCCTTAACGCTCTTAACCATTCTTCTTGCCACGTTCCGGCCCATGGGAGACAATCTAAAGGCAACATCTTTATAGACCTCAACAAAGATACCGCCCAATCCAAACATAACGGCATGTCCGAAAACCGGATCTTTTGATAATCCCAAGATCACCTCCTTACCTTTAGGCGCCAGTTTCTGAATCAGGATACCCTCTATGTGCGCATCAGGGTTATAGGCTTTGGCTTTTTCCATAATGGTTTCAAATGCCTGTTCAACACCTTTGCTGTCCTCAAGGCCTACCATGACGCCACCGGCATCGGTTTTATGCAGGATATCAGGGGAAACAATCTTCATGACAACCGGATACCCCATCTGGTCGGCAATTTTACAGGCCTCTGTCTTATTTTTAGACAATTCCATTGGCAGCGTATTAAATCCATAGCATTGAAGAATTTTATTTCCATCCAGTTCGCCTAAAACCATTCTGCCTTCTTTTAAATATTGATCGATAATCTTTTTTGCTGTGGCAGTATCATAGGTAAGATTAAATTGCGGCAATATTTTTCTGGAAGCCCACTTCATTCCTTCCCTTAAAGCGCCCAAAGATCTGGCAGCACTCTCAGGAAATTGATACACGGGTATTTTATGCTTCTGTAAAAGCTTAACACCATCTGATACATCCACAACCCCCATAAACGCGCAGACAATTGGTTTTAACGTATTCCTGGCAATATTCACAATGGCTTCTGCCGTGCCAATGGCATCGGTCATAGATTGAGGGGTTAAAATAATTAACACCGCATCCACACTTCGATCGCCTAATACAGTGGCCAACGTATTTTCGTACCGATCTTTTGCTGCATCTCCGATCACATCTACAGGGTTATAAAAATTAGCGGTAGGCGGCAGATATTTTTTTAACTCTTTAATGGTCTCTTCTGAAAATTGGGCAAGTTTCAATCCGGATTGCTCACTCATGTCTGTTGCAATAATTCCGGGTCCGCCTGCATTTGTGATAATGGCAATCTTATCCCCCGTCGGATATTTGTTGGCCGCAAAGGCCTGGGCATAATCAAATAATTGATTGACCGACACACACCGTAAAATTCCCGACATAGTAAAAATTGCATCATACAAGGCATCAGAGCCTGCAAGAGCACCGGTATGAGAAGCAGCAGCCTTTGCACCGGCAGTTGAAGAGCCTGATTTTATAGCAATCACATGGGTAGGGTTAGTGCCAGACGTCATTTCTCTCACTTCTGATATAAATTCTTCTGCCCCCCGGGACAATTCCTCCATATAGATCATCACCACATCTGTATCCGGATCATTGTAATAATATCTTAATAAATCCAGTTCATCCACATCTGCCTTGTTCCCGATTGAGATGAATTTTGAAAACCCAAACCCTTTGTCTGCCGCATAATCAAGAACCGCGGTACATAGTGCACCACTTTGAGAAATAAATGAAACATTTCCCGGTGCAGGCATTCGCGCTGAAAAGGACGCATTCAAAGATACTTTGGGTGATGGATTAATCACACCCAGGCAGTTCGGTCCCACCAGTCTTATTTTGGCAGTTTCACACAAAGCCTTGATTTCTTTTTCAATCTTCGCCCCTTCACCCCCCACTTCTTTAAACCCGGCAGAAACAATCACCATCCCTTTGACACCCTTTGCGATACAATCTTCCACAGCATGTAAAGCCGCTTTGGGGGGAAGAATAATCATCGCCAGATCAATGGGATCAGGAATAGCTGTTATACTGGCGTAACACTTGACACTTGACACGGATTTTGCATTTGGATTAACCGGATAAAGCGTTCCCGTATAGCCTCCGGATAAGATATTGGCAAAAATATCATGCCCCACCTTTCCTTTTTGAGTTGACACCCCAATCACTGCTATGGTTTCAGGTGCAAATATTGCATCCAACCGATCCATTCTTCTCCCCTCCCTTAATCTGAAAAAGTATAAAATCCAACTATCTGAAAAGATACAAAAAAAAATTGCCGGGGTCAATGACTATTGACCCCGGCAATTGGTTGTCTGCTTTTATTGTTTATCTTATTTTTTAAACACTATTAAAGACTTAGCTGTGCTGATTTTAGTGTATTTTTCATGAGCATGGCAATGGTCATGGGTCCTACCCCGCCTGGGACAGGTGTTATGGCGCCTGCAATCTCTTTGGCTGCTTCAAAATCCACATCGCCTTTAAGAATTGCCTTTCCTGTCTTCTCATTCATTCCCACCCGGTTAACACCCACATCAATAACCGTTGATCCGGGTTTGATCCATTCGGGTTTTACAAGATCAGGAACGCCAGCTGCTACGATAAGAATATCCGCTCGTTTGCAATGGGACGCAAGATCTTTGGTCCGGGTATGAACGATGGTTACGGTGCTGTTGGCTCCCACACCTTTTTGTGCCATCATCATGGCAATGGGTTTACCCACAATATTGGATCTTCCCACAACAACCACTTCAGCACCTGAGGTTTCAGTGCCGGATCTTACGATCATCTCCTGAATACCGGCTGGTGTACAGGGAAGAAATCTTGCTTCATCACCACCGATCATCAACCGTCCGACATTAACGGGATGGAATGCATCCACATCTTTATCCGGATCGATAGCCACCAGCACTTTTTTTTCATTAATATGTTTTGGCAGCGGCAGTTGAACAAGGATACCGTGGATATCGGGATCATTATTATATTTGTCAATCAATGCCAAAAGGTCTTCTTCGGAAAGATCTTCCGGCTGGTCATCTTGAATTTCATTAAATCCAACACTGATAGCAGTCTTGACCTTAAGTGTAACATAACTGATGGACGCAGGACTTGACCCCACAAGGATGGTTACAAGACCCGGTACCTTGCCATATTTTTCTTTCATCTGAACGACTTCCTCTTTGACTTCAGCGAGGATCGTCTTTCTTATCTCAGTTCCACTAATAATTTTCGCAGTCATATTTTTTTCTCCTGATTATTTAAAATACACCCTGTACTTTACCGGTCTCAACATCTACATCAACCCGTTTAAAGGCAGGGTTAGATCCGGTACCCGGCATCAGACTGATAGCGCCTGCAACCGGAACGATGAATCCTGCACCACCGTAAGTGAGGACTTCTCTTATGTTCAGTCTCCAACCTGTCGGCACACCCTTAAGTGCGGGATTGTCAGACAGGGACAGATGGGTTTTAACCATGCAAAGGCCAAGGCCTGCAAGTTCCGGGTCTGCCTGGATTCTTGCAAGGGCAGCATCCGCTTCAGCAGAATAGTCAACACCGTCTGCACCGTAAACTTCTTTTGCAATCAGATCAATTCTCTCTTTAACCGGCATATCAAGCTCATAAAGGAATTTGAACTCTGTTTTTTCTTCACAGGCCGCAACAACCGCTTCTGCAAATTCGATGGCACCGTCACCGCCATGTTCCCAATGACGGGAAAGAGCAACTCTTGCACCTTCAGCTTCACAAAGTTCACGAACTTTTGCAATTTCAGCATCTGTATCAGTATAAAACGCATTGATGCAGACAACTGGTGAAATACCTGCTTTTCTGACGTTTCTAATATGATGGATAAGGTTTGCACAGCCCGCTGCAACCCACTCAACATTTTCCGAATTATACTCTTCAGGCATGGGTTTGCCAGGAACAGGAACCGGAGCGCCGCCATGGCATTTAAGCGCACGGATGGTTGCAACAACAACTGCACAGTCAGGAATAAGACCGGAAAAACGACACTTGAGATTCCAGAATTTTTCAAACCCAATGTCCGCACCAAATCCTGATTCAGTCACATGGTAATCAGCAAGCTTAAGACCGACTCTATCGGCAATAATTGAACTCTGACCAATGGCGATATTGGCAAAAGGCCCTGCATGCACGATAACCGGCTGGCCTTCAAGACTCTGTATCAGAGATGGATTCAATGCATCCACCATCCATGCTGTCATGGCGCCGGCAACCTGAAGGTCTTCCGTGGTAACGGGTTTTCCTTTTTTAGTATAGGCAACAACAATCTTACCCATTCTTTCCCGCATGTCTTTAAGGTCTGTTGCAACGGCAAGAATGGCCATAACTTCCGAAGAAACCGCAAAATTTTGATTTCATCATGAAACCGTCGGCCTTTCCGTTCACACCGTCAATCCCAATGATGATATTTCTTAAGGCCTGAACACAAAAATCCATTATCCATCCCATTTCCACTTTTGTGGGATCAATATCGATTCTTTTCATGCCGGACAGTCTATCAAGCTGCTCATCTGTATAGTTTCTTTCATGCTGCATACGAGACGTCAAGGCAACCATTGCAAGATTGTGTGCATTCATGATGGCGTTGATATCGCCTGTAAATCCAAGTGAAAAGGGGGTTAAAGGGATACATTGTGCCAGACCGCCGCCGGCGGCAGACCCCTTGATATTCATGGTCGGTCCGCCGGATGGCTGACGAATCGCTGCACTGACATTTTTGCCGATTTTGCCCAGACCCTGGACAAGTCCCATTGCCGAGGTTGATTTACCTTCACCAAGGGGGGTTGGTGTGACAGCGGTCACATTGATGTATTTCCCGTCCGGCTTA
>JAFCZY010000008.1 GCA_019314105.1 Deltaproteobacteria bacterium | reverse complement strand
TTTGAACATGCTTTGGGGTCATGGCGTTTTGCTGGTGGATCATTTGATGGGAAGCATGAAGCCTGTGGCCGGACTGGGCATATCCATATCCAAAGTTCCACCCCCACAGGGTATTGTCAAATTCCAGGGAAGGGCCGGGGGTTTGTTTAAGTTTTATCTGTATTTTATCCCTGAGATCTTCAAGCCCGCTTTGGGTCAGACACTCTCTTTTGTCCGGCAAGGCAATGCCGAGGTCTGCCGCAATCCGCACAAAGGCACGCTGGTAGTATAAGTGGCGGATGCCTTTCATATCTTCAAGACAAAGGTCCTGAGCGCTGTACCGGATGGCATCATTCGCCATGTTGGATGCAAAATGTCCCCAGGGAATATAGGAATTTCGTCTTAAATATTCAAAGACATGGGTGTTCTTATCGGAAGACAGATATTCTCCGGTGATTTCATTGTTTCCCTGAACGCCGGGTTTCAACACCAGGGTATTTTTATAGTCATCCGGAAGATACCTGTTGTTTACAAGCACTTCAAAAAGTTCATGGTCATAAATGTCCGGGATGATTTTATCCTTTTGGTTTTTTTTATATCCGATTCCCACGGGTGTCTGATCTTTGGGATCAAACAGAATGTTGCAGGATTTTTTTGCCAGTAGGATTAATTCTTCTGGATCTGTAGAGGCCTGGGCAAGTGCAATGAGCAATGGATGCGGCAGAATATTCAGAAGGGTTGTTTTATCTTCAATATTTAAGTCTCCGCTTCCTTTGGATTGTTCAAAGTTTTGAAGCAGAGAGCAAGGGTCAGGTTTTGAAATGCGGATTGTTTCAGGATGGGCAGCTTTAATGTCAGCCCATGCAGAGTTAATATAAGTTGTGCCTCTGAAGGGGAACGGGTTGGCAATTTCATAAATAATGTCTGCCTTGGGTTCATAAAGATCATTTTTGGGAAAATTGACTATATTATCAATGACTGTGCCATCTTCAAGCTGTCCAAGAGGGGCAGGATAATCATTGTCTCTTAAGTTTTTGACTTTAAACTCAGGTGTGTGAATTCCCACAATAAACCGGGCGTCTTTTCCCACACAGGATCGTAAGTTCATTATAATTCAGGTGCTCCTGACGGAATCAGACAGATAAAGGTAAATGTCTCGTCAGATGTGTTTTTGAACTGGTGTTCAATATTTTCCGGAACAAAGATGGCCGATCCTTTTGAAACCGGATACCATTTATCTTCAATCAATACTTCTCCATTGCCTGCGTGGACAAAGACTTCATGCTCCCAGTCATGGGTGTGCTTTGGTGTATATCCGCCCTTACCCATTTCAAACAGTCGCATGCAAAATTTTTCTGCTCCATCTTCTTTACCGATCATCACTCTGCCGGCCACATTTTTAACCATCTCATTGTCCATGACAACCGGCAGTACATTTTTATAATTAACAACTTTCATTTGTGCCCCCTCTTATTTGGTTTGGTAATCCAAGTATTCTTAAAATTGAATATGTATAAACGAAAATATGCTATCAATTTATAAAATTGTCAATGAAATTGGATTTCAGGATTTTGAGGCCAGGTATTTTTGAAAGGCTATCATCATTCTGATCTCACCATATGAATAATCATCTCCCAGGACATTTTTTGCTTTACTGAGAGAATTATTGTGATCTTTGGCAAGTTCCTTTTTAATGACCCCTTGTTTTTCAGGAGACAGCAATTTGTTGATATCTAATGTGCCGTTTTCCACAAAAAACCCCAGATGTGCTTCAATGGTAGATTTTACCAGACCTCTTTCTTTTGCAATTTTGGCAATGGTTAACCCCTTATTGAACATATCAAAACTTGTTTGTTTTGTATCGGAAGGGGCCGATTCTTTTTTCGACTGGCGCTTTCCCCCCTTTTTCGGGGTAAAATCAATTTCAGCATTTGAGACAGCGTGCAGGTAACCTGATGGTGAAAATCCTTTTTTACAGCTTTGTATGCCAGCCAGCTTAACATTAATTTCTTTTTTGAGATTATTCAGGGCAGTGCCAATTTTTTTGCGAAGTTCAGTATTGTCGGTTTCAATGATCAATTTTTGCATCGGCTCCTCAAAAATTACGGTAAACTTTTCTTGAAACCATGCGGATGCTTTGTTGATTCGGTCCAAAACAACTACATCTGAGTCGGGCAGGCCGGCATTCCCCAAAATGGTGTTTAATTGCCGTTTAAAATTTTTACTGACAACAAAAATGTCTTTTGTGGCTATTTTCTCCAGTTGTTGGATATCGACAACGCCTGAAACCTTTACTACCCTAGCGTTACCCAGCAAAATCCGGGTAAGATAGTTGAGGCGGTTGTGCAACGATTGGAAATCAAAACAATCAAGCAACAACTGCTGTTGATAGTTGATTTTAGCCGATTGAAGCAGGCTTTTGGATGGCGGGTTTTGGCTGGCGCTTTCGGTAAAATGTGTTATAGCGTCGTCTGTTTCTATCCCCTTGGATGCGATAGGAGAGCTAAGTACCATACCCTCTAAGGTTTTACAACGGCTTAAGGCCACGTAAACTTGACCATGGGCAAAGGCCGCTTTGGCATCAATAATGGCCTTGTCAAAGGTCAGCCCCTGGCTTTTATGAATGGTGATGGCCCAGGCAAGTTTTAAGGGGTATTGCTCAAATTTACCGATGATGTCTTCTTCGATTTCCTTATTTTCATCATTCAAGGTATATTTGATATTTTCCCAGATGATCGGTTCCACCTCGATTTTTTCGGGATCTCCGGGGCAGGCAACACTGATATGGTTGTCTGAAATTTTAATTATTCTGCCGATTTTACCATTGTAATAGAGCTTTTCAGTAGAAGGGTCATTGCGTACAAACATCACCTGAGCGCCCTCTTTAAGCTTTAGAGTGGCCGGGGTCGGGTAGATATGTTCCGGGAAATCTCCAGAAATTTGTGCCTTAAAATGGTGTTCTTTTTTGGTTAAATTCTGAAGCCGGGACTGATTCATGATGTCTGCGTTGCGGTTGTGAGTGGTCAGGGTAATATAACCCTGGTCTTTTTCGGGTGTAAACTCCGGAATGTAACGTTGGTTAAGGCCAGTCATGCTGGCTTCATCAAGCCGGTTATCCCGCACCCGGTTAAGCAGCTTGATGAAGCCTTCGTCTGACTGGCGATAAATATGTTTCAACTCAATGGTAACCAGTTCAGTAAGATCAAGGGCATTACTGCTGAAAAAATAAACCGATTCATAATATTGTTTTATCAGTTGCCAGTCATCTCTCTTTGCCACTGGAGAAAGCTGATGCAGGTCGCCTATCATGAGTAACTGTACTCCGCCAAAAGGCTGATTATTACGGCGATGACGGCGCAGTGCTGCATCCACCGCATCGAGCAAATCGGCCCGCACCATACTTATTTCATCAATCACCAGCAAATCAAGGCTTTGTATGATTTGTTTTTTTTCTTTGCTGAATCTGAACTGGCGTTGCTTATTGCGTTCATAGGTTTCGCTGCCCGGTACAAATGGGCCAAATGGCAGCTGAAAAAAAGAATGAAGTGTGACGCCGCCGGCGTTGATGGCTGCAACACCGGTGGGAGCGGTGATAACCATCCGCTTTGCCGTATTTTTATGCAGATGGTGTAGAAAGGTTGTTTTGCCGGTACCTGCCTTGCCTGTCAGAAAAATATGGCAGCCGGTATTCTGAACAAATTCGTTGGCAAGTTGCAGCTCATGATTTATAAAAGGCATGATCTTTTTTTAAATTATAATCCTTAAATTTTATTTGTTCAGTCAAGACAATGGTGATAATACATCGTTTATTTTCCGATCTAATTGATTAACCAATTTTTTTTGTGTGGCAGTTAAGTGGCTATCTTTTAATTTTGCAATACTGGACTCGACAATTTTTTTCATATTTAAAATTATTTCTTTTTCAACTTTGCTTCTTTCATTCTCTCTTTTTTCCCAGTATGCCTGCACTGCATTTTTTGTTTTCTCAAAATCATCCAACGATTTTTTGAATTGAATATTTTTATCTTGTTCCTTTTTCCTTAACCGTTCTGATTCAAAATATCGTTCTTCAGCCAGAGTCAGTTGTTCGTTATATGACATCAGTAATTCTTCTTTCAGTTTCTGGGAATGATGAAAGGAAAATTTATTTTTAGTTTCTGGCCATGTTAAAGACACTCTACTATACGGCGCATTAAAAATTTCGCCTTTTTTTAATAAATAAGTATTGTTCATGATGAGATCATCGATGATAAGGATGGCATTATAGGGCTTTTCATATGAAAAAGTATTCGTGAAGACAGTATTGCCGTTTTCAATCTTCCGGCTTAATTGGATATGTTGTCCCAGGAGTCTCCCATTGGCATAAACAATGCCATTTTTGTCTTCATAGGCAATATCATGTTTTTGATACAAATCAGTGACAATTAATTTTAAATCACATTGATCAAATATGATTTGCGTTGTTGCAGGCAGTAATCCCAAAGTACAGGGAACAGCTTGTAAAACCCCTGCCGTCCATCTTGCCATAAAATAGGTACACACTTTTGGATCAGAGATGATTGAATAATCAACTGACGTGTTTGTGATGGAGTTGATTCTTAATTCTGTATATGTGTTAAAACTTTTGACATATCTGGGGGCCAATGAATAAAGTGTTTTTATTCCTATGAGTTTGGTAATGATTTTCCAAATACCCGTAGCTTCATTATCTTTAATGCTCAGTGCGATTCTCTGCCAGTCATCTAACGTCAAGTGGGGACAGGATGCCTGGCAATTTTTCACAATTTGATGAAGCTCTTCAAGGGGCAACCAGTTATGGGGATTTGATATAAATTTTTCCTCTGCTTTAACATCTTTCAATAAGTGTGATTTAGGTATTCCCAAATTGAGAAAATAATCTATTAAATACTGTGCATTACTGCATCGATTTTTATGTTCCATATCAAATTCCTTTTTGCGCAGGGTCATCATCGTTTTTTGATGCTAAAGTATCCAGCGCTTCTGTTGCTGCATCAATGAGATCCGGGTGTTTCAGTTCGGGAAGCTTCGTTTGTATCCATTCTTTTGTTTCCATGGTGCCTGTTTCTCCCAGGGCGTAGAGGATGTCTCCCTGTATGGGAATATCTTTTTTATCGAAAAAGTCGGTCAGGATGGGGCAAAGCGAGGCCGCAAGTTTTGGATCAGTATCGGCAAGTTCTTCTACAATAACCATGGCTCCCAGTCGTACTGACCATGTGTCATGGAGCAAAAGTTTGATAAAACCGTCAAATATTTTCCCCTTTTCAATCATCTGCCGGGCTATCCAGGACGCATCCCCCTGTTCAAGGATTGTCTTTAATGTCCCAGCGCTCAACTGTGACGGATCACGGCGGGTGATCATGTTTACAATTTCTTCTGCGGAAACACTTCCCGTCCATCGAAAATCATCATCAAGGATCAGACAGGGTGCTGACAGAACTCCTTCTTTTTGTGCGGTTTCAGGAAACAGACTGCCATCAATGATGTGAAGGGTTATGGCGTTGCAATGGAGTGCCAGGGGAAGCACCGTTCTGACCACATGAGGGCAATGGGGGCATTGAAGGGCAATATAGAGTTTTAATTGGACGGGGATATCTATTTTGGCAAGGTTTTGCCGGAGGGGTTCGGAAAGGCTATGTTTAGAAGGTATTGGATGCTTGCCATTTATTTGTGACAGGGCTTCAAGAAAGGGTTCAAGTTCTTTTTCAAGGGGAAGTGCTGAATAGGTGATATTTTCTTTTACCAGAAAACCCGGCAGAGAGGCGTCACTTTTTTCAGCTTTGATGATCAATTTTGATGTCATGCCTGATATCTGATCGGCAAAATTTATAAATTGATGGTCTTCAGCATGGGCGACAACAAGCCGCTTGATGCTGACTTGATTTTCTATGGTTTGATCCCAATTTTGGATCAAGGCTTGTGACTGCGGGTCAAATATGGGCATAATGTATTCTCTTTAATTGATAAATGTTTTTACCCTGAATAATGTTCATTGCAAGCCCTTTTATTTTTATTGTTGGAACTTGTTTATTGTTCTTTATCAGAATCCTGCTTTTAAATTAAGAGGAAATCATGTAAATTATTGAATCAGTATAAAAAAATGTTAACCATTAAATTGGATAAAAAATGAAATTTATTGCGGACCTTCACATCCATTCAAAGTATTCAAGGGCTACGGCTAAAAATCTTGATTTTGAAAATCTTTATTATGCCGCACAAATTAAAGGGGTTCAGGTTGTCGGAACAGGAGATTTTACTTATCCTGCCTGGATCAGTGACATTGAGTCCAAGCTTGAAGAGATGGAACCGGGATTATTTTCTTTAAAAAAAGAGATTGCAAAGGATATCGATAAAACCATCCCGGAAAGTTGCAGGAATCCGGTCCGGTTTGTCCTGCAGACGGAAATCAGCAATATTTATAAAAAAGACGACCGGGTGAGAAAAAATCATAACCTGGTTTATTTTCCTGATATTGTCAGTGTGAAAAAGTTTAATGCCAAACTCGATGCCATTGGAAACATTAAATCCGACGGGCGGCCAATACTGGGGCTTGATGCAGCGGATCTGCTTTCCATCATGCTGGAGGTGAATGATAAAGGGTTTTTTGTGCCGGCCCATATCTGGACCCCCTGGTTTTCCATGTTCGGATCAAAATCAGGGTTTGATTCCATTGAAGAGTGCTTTGGCTCATTAAAAGAGCATATTTTTGCCGTTGAAACAGGATTGTCTTCCGATCCTCCCATGAACTGGCGGATTGAAGACCTTGATGATGTCCGGCTGATATCTAATTCCGATGCCCATTCACCCGGGTACATAGGAAGGAATGCCTCTGTGTTTAATACGGAGTTAAGTTTTTTTGATATCCGGCAGGCCCTTGAAAAAAATGATCTTGAAAAATATCAGGGCACTCTGGATATGTATCCCCATCAGGGCAAATACCATTATGACGGCCACAGGAAGTGTAATATCTGCCTCAACCCTGCCGCTACTGCCAAAATTGACGGTATCTGTCCTGCGTGCGGGCGTAAAGTGACCTATGGCGTATTGAACAGGGTTCAGGAGCTTTCTACAAGACCGGAAGGGTATAGGCCTGAAAACCGGCAGGGGTTCAAAAGCATTATTCCCCTTGCCGATATTCTCTCTGAAATTTTTGAGGTCGGGCCCAAAACAAAAAAGGTGGCAGGCTATTATAACAGGGCCATTGAAATCCTGGGACCGGAGCTTGGGATTCTTCTGGACAAATCCTTTGAAGAAATAGGAACCGCCAATGTGCCCCTGCTGGCAGAAGCCATTATGAAGATGCGAACAGGCGATATCGATATCGACCCGGGGTATGATGGTGAATATGGAAAGGTAAATATTTTTTCAAGGCAGGAAAAAGAACGGCTGAAAGGAGAAAAATATTTCCTGTTCAATCTGCCGGAGAAAAAGGGTAAAACAAGGGCAAAGAAAGCTGTTGTAATCCTGGATGTTAAAAAAAAGAAAATAAAAAAAAATCAGAAAATAAAACAGCCGGTTAAAATTCAAGATCTTTTAACCAGTCTGAATTCCGAACAAACGAGAGCGGTTGAATCAACTGCCAGGGCTATGGTAATCCAGGCCGGACCCGGTACCGGAAAAACAAGAACATTGACGGCGAAGATTGCCTATCTTGTATCAAAGAAAGCTATTAATCCGGCCAACATTCTCGCCCTGACATTTACCAACAAGGCGGCAAGGCAACTTGAACAGCAGATAGATAAATATATGCCCCAAAAAATAAAGGCGCCTGTGCTGGCAGCGACCTTCCATTCTTTTTGCCTCAGGCTCTTAAAAGAATACAAAGGATTTAATGCTGCCATTGCGGATGATTCGCTTCGGATTTCATTGATCAGGGAAGCCATGGGTAAAGATATTAAAAGGGGGATGGTCAATAAAACAGATCAATTGATTTCCCGGTGCAAACAGAATTTATTGTTCCCTGATGATGATCTTAAAGAAGTCGTAACCAGTGATGAATCAGAATTTTTTAAAAAGAGGTATAGTGCCTATCTTATCCTTTGCAAAGAACAGAATGTGGTAGATTTTGAAGACCTGATTTTTATGACGGTCAAGATGTTGAAAGATGATGAAAAGATCCTGTCAAAAGTTCAAAAAACATATCATTATATTTTTATTGATGAATACCAGGATTTGAATTTTGGTCAATATGAGCTTGCAAAGCTGATTTCACAGGATAATCATATTGTCGTGATTGGTGATCCGGATCAGTCGATTTACGGGTTCAGGGGATCGGACAATAAATATTTTAAACGGTTTTCCCTTGATTTTCCGGGATGTGAAAAAAGGGTGCTGATGAAAAATTACAGATCCTCTAAAACCATTCTTGATGCCTCTTTTCAAATGATCAACAAGTCTTTGGAGAAGGATGAGAAACTCAAGGTTTTTTCAGACATGGAAACTAGTCAAAAATTGATCATCAAGGAGACCGCTACAGAATATGCAGAGGCCGTGGCCATTGGTAAGATGATTGAAAAGCTCATGGGCGGGACCTCCTTTTTTTCAATGGATGCCGGCAAAACAGACCCGGACGAGCAAAAAGAGTATTCTTTTGCGGATTTTGCTATTCTTTGTCGAACTTCAAGGCAGTGCGAAATTTTTGTCAGCGTGTTTGAAAAAGAGGGGATTCCTTTTCAGACAGCAGATAAAAAGAAATTTTTTGAAATAGAGGGAATAAAACAATTGATCTGTCTTTGCAGAACTATGGTTGACAGTGCAGACGTTTCGGATGAGCTTAAAAATTGTGACACTGAGACCCAATTAAAATTTTTGTGCAAAAAAGAAGATTTAAGTAAAATGATTAAAGGCAATGATAAGGCAGAACAGGCGTTTGAAAAATTGTTATCCATTGCAAGGCTGCACAAAGACTTGAAAAGTTTTCTTAATGCACTTGCTTTAAATCAGGATACCGATACCCTGGAGTTTAATGTGGAAAAAGTGTCTTTGATGACCCTGCATGCGGCCAAAGGGCTTGAATTTCCTGTTGTATTTGTTGCAGGATGTGAGCAGGGACTTATCCCCTTTGCAAAGGATGGCAAAAATATAGATGATTTTGAAGAAGAGCGCCGCCTGTTCTATGTTGCCATGACACGAGCCATGGACATCCTTTGCTTGACTTATGCAAAAAAAAGAAGCCTGTATGGCAAACGTTTTAAACGGCAGCGATCTTGTTTCATTGAGGATATTGAAAAAAAATTGACACAGATGGAAAAAAGTTTCGCCCCCCTGAAAGTAAGGGAAAAAGAAAAACAGTTGGAATTATTTTAACCCGGTTTGAATCGGTTAAACTTAAGAGCATCAGGAAAAATGTTAAAAAAAACAGGCATTATTCTATTTGTTATTTTAAATATCGTTTGCCTGAACCCTGTTTTTGCCGATATCTATATGTATGTTGACAGCAGCGGGATCGCCCATTTTTCAAATGTGCCCACATCCCCGGATTACAAATTATATATTAAAGAAAAACCCCAAACAAATAAAAGTGAGTTCAGCACCCAAAAGTATGATGATATTATCAAGACAGCACAAAAAAAATATGGGGTTGAGTTTTCTTTGATAAAGGCTGTGATTGAAGTGGAATCCGGCTTTAATCCAAAAGCGGTTTCAAAAAAGGGAGCCAAAGGGCTGATGCAGATTATGCCGGACAATTTTAAAACTCTTCTGGTGGAAGATCCATTTAACCCGTCACAGAATATTATGGGAGGAACGCTTTATCTTCAGCGACTTTTAAGGAGATATGAATACAAACTGTCCCTGGTTCTTGCGGCTTATAATGCAGGACCCGAGGCTGTTGACAGGTATAAACAAATTCCACCATATCCGGAAACGCAAGAGTATGTCAGAAAAGTAATGAAAACCTACAGCCAGTATAAAAAATCCTGATCACCGCTAAAAGTCTTTTTGAACCTCTTCTATAAATTTTATCAACTTATCTCTCATATCCGGTCGTTCAAGGGCAAATGCCAGGTTGGCCATCTGGAATCCTGCCTTATCACCACAATCAAACCGTTTTCCCTTAAATTTGTATCCATAGATCGGCTGTTCCTTAAGAAGACTTTTCATGGCATCGGTGAGCTGTATTTCTCCGCCAGCTCCTTTTTTCTTTTCCCCTAAATACTTAAAAATTTTAGGCGTTAGAATATAACGACCGATAATGGCAAGATTGGATGGCGCCTTTTCAGGGTTTGGTTTTTCAACCATATCATCAATTCGGACGATATCTTCTTCCACCTGCTGAGCATCAAGAATGCCATATTTATCTGTCTGGTCTTTTTCAACTTCCATGATGGCGGCAATGGAGGCTCGTAACCGGTCGAATTTTTTTACCATCTCGGAAAGAACGGGTTTGTCTGTCTGGATAAGATCGTCCGCCAGAAGAACAGCAAAGGGTTCATCACCGACAATATCCCTTGCACACCAGATAGCATGGCCAAGGCCCAACGGTTGATTCTGACGGGTATAAATAATGGTTCCGGTTTTTGGAACAAGCTCCTGGATTTGTTTTAAAAGATCATTTTTCCCCTTTTCCTTGAGTGCGTGTTCAATTTCAAAAGATCTGTCAAAATGATCTTCCAAAGCCTTTTTCCCACGACCCGTAACAAAAATAATATGTTCTATGCCCGCCTCAAAAGCCTCTTCTACAGCATATTGGATGAGAGGTTTATCAACAACCGGGAGCATCTCTTTTGCCATGGCTTTGGTGGCGGGTATAAATCGAGTCCCAAGCCCGGCTACAGGGAAAACAGCCTTTTTGATTTTCATGAAACCCCCTTTGGATGATTTAGTGATTCATGCTTAATAAGTATGATACTCAAAAATTTATTGCTTTATTATTTATTTTGAAAATAATGATCTGTCAAATTTATTTTAATTAAAGAGGTATGATATTCATGACAATGAATGCGTTGCCCAATTGTAATCGGGTTGTAATCGGTTGACATCATTGATTTTTATTTGTATAGTCCACAACCTTAAACGACCATAATAATTTTAAATAAGGAAGCTTTGATGACTGATAAAATAGAAAAAACATCTGAAATACCGCCGGAACAGCTTAGCTTAAGGAGCAAGTTTCAGTTTGAATGCCATAAAGGGATCAAATGTTTTACAGATTGCTGCCGGGGGATTGATATTATGCTGACCCCATACGATATTTTAACCATGCGCACAAAATTGGAAGTGACTTCCGAGGAGTTTCTTGCTGAATTTACCGCACCGCAACTTCTTGAGAAGGGAGGCCTTCCTGTGGTGACGCTTAAACTTCTGGATGATGAAAGAAAATCATGTCCCTTTGTTGATGACAAGGAAGGATGTGCCATTTATGAAGATCGTCCCACCACCTGTAGATACTATCCTTTAGGGGTTGGATCTTTAAGCTATTCCGGAGAGAAGGGTGAAAAAGATGAGTTCTATTTTACGGTGAAAGAAGCCCACTGTCTGGGGTTTGATGAAAATAAGAAATGGACGGTTGGTGAATGGAGAGAGGATCAGGGCGTGGACCTTCGTGATGAAGTCAATGATGGCTGGATGGAGTTGATCGTCAGAAAGAAATCATTGCCTGACAGTATGAAACTTTCCGAAGAGAGCAAAAGAATGTTTTTCCTGGTTTGTTATAATATTGATACGTTCAGAGAATTTGTATTTAACAGTACATTTCTTGAAAGATATGATGTTCAAAAAGAAAAAATAGAAGAAATTAAAGCTGATGATGTTAAATTATTGCAGTTTGGATTTGAATGGCTTAAAGCCAGCTTTTTTCAAGCAGGGCAGGAAAAATTTCAAGTAAAAGAAAAAAAGTAAATTATACCTGAATTCAGCAGACAGGCCATGCCGGGAACGGCATGGCCTGTCTTGTTTTAGTAATTATACCACAGATCTTTCTGGAATTCCGGGGTGTTCAACCGTTCTTCAATATTCACATTAAAAAACGACGCAATGGGTTCAAAGATTTCCGGGGTATTGGTTTGGACGATTTTTACGGCATTTAAAAGAATATGAAAGCCTTTTTGGGTCATTTTCCCCAGGGGTCTGCGGCAGGGACCTCCCGGCATGCCCAATACCTGCATCATTGTTTTTAACGGAAGGGGGTTTCTTGCCCGGCAAGTGACCGGTCCGAATTCAGAGTCTTCCTGTGTGGTCACCACAACAAGGTCAAGCAGGGGGGTTAAGACAGTCTGAATTTTCATGGCCCCCTTCGTATCTCCCTGGTTGAGCAGTGAGACCATCTGGGTCAGAAATTTGGGCACAATGTTGGCCATTACTGAAATTGCTCCGCATGCCTGGATTTCAGGATCTGTCATAATATCATAAATCAGGGCATCATCTCCGGAAAATATTTTAAAATTATTCCCGCAGTATTTCCGGGTGAGTTTCATGTTCTCAAGATTTCCGGTGGCTTCTTTTACACAGGATACATTCGGGAAGTTCTTTGCCAGGATGGCAAGATCCTGAGGCAGCATCTGGGCACCGGTTCTGCCCGGAATAATATAGGGGATAATGTTGACATCAGGATATCGTCCTGCAACTACTTCATAATATTCTTTTCTGATTTCAAGGGAGCTGGGGCCATTATAATAGGGGTCCACCATAAGGACGGCATCAACCGTTTCTTTAACCGCATTGTCCATCGCTTCCAGGGTCTCATTGGTGTTATTACTGCCTGTTCCGGCAATTCTAAGGCATTTGTCTTTTGCCAGTTTTGCAACCTGGGCGATCACATGATCGTGTTCTTTCCATTTAAATGTAGGGCTTTCGCCGGTCGTTCCTGCTGCCAGTATTCCGGTAATACCATTTTCAATCTGAAAATTGATAAGTTGTTCAAGACCTTCCTGATCAAGGTCCCCTGCCGGGTTAAACGGGGTGATGAGTGCTGTATAACATCCTGGTTCCATATCTTACTCCTGCCGTATAAATAAGTTGTTTCCCAATGAATTTTTTTATATCTCCGTGCTATCATAAGTTTGAATTTGGTTCAAGTCAAAATTGGAATGCCAAAATTGGAATAGCAGATTATTTTTACTGCTTCCGGCGGTTCAGCAGTTGAAATTTTTTATCTTTTCTTGACAAATAATGTCTTCTTGTTTTAAAGATAGAGTTAAATTCCTGAATACTGTGCTATAATTTGTTCAAATTACTGTTGGGTGCATAGCAGTTTCTCGTTACTCTGTTGTGCAGGCACTATCTTTTTTTTCAGGCAATTTAAAAAACAAGGGTATCTTTGGCAGCAATTTTACGGAAGGAGACTTTTCAAAATGCAGACCATGTATGAATTTTTTAAATGGAAGTTGTTAATCGTTTTAGTTGTGGTTTTATTGGCTGGTGGGATTAACGCAGTGGCGGATGAAAATACAACACGTTCTTCCCTATCCTTAAATGAAATTTTGGAAGATGTGATCAAAACCAACCCGGAAATTCTGGAAGCTCAGGAGCGCTATCGCAGCGTCGTGGAAGAACGGTCCATCGCCACCAGTGGATACCGGCCAACAATAGGAGCAGAGGCGTCTACCGGCCCGGAAGTGACGGACGGCGTGGATACCAACGATGAACGGGAAGAGCTTTGGGCCTCTACTGCAACGTTGTATGCCCGCCAAAACCTATTCAACGGGGGAAAGACGGCTTCATTTGTCGAGGAAACCGATGCCCGGATTCTTTCAGCCGCCTATGAAGTCATAACTGTTGTCAATAGAGTTTTTCTGGAAACTAGTGAAGCCTATATCAATGTGTTGAAAGCCCGTGAACTATTAGAATTTTCAAAGGAAAACGTCATGACCCAGGAAAAAATCCTGGGACAGGTCCAGGAAAAAACAACCGCAGGGTTTACCCGAGTCTCCGATTTAAGCAACTCAAAAGCCCGGTTGTCTCTGGCCAAAGGTAATTATATTTCCACACAGCAGGATTTGAGCCAGGCGATTGTCAAGTTTCATCGCCAGTTTGGCCGCCTGATACAACCGGCGCAGTTTGTTATGCCCACGCCTGCTTTTAAACTCCCGGACACTGTTGAGGAAACCGTGGATATGGCGTTACGCTATCATCCCGCCCTTGAAGTGGCAAAATATAATATTCATGCCCGCAAGTACGCCTATGAAAAATCAAAAGCAGATTACTGGCCGACACTGGACCTGGAATTGAAAGCCCAGTACCGTAATGATGTCAATGGAGATGATGGGGATACAATGCAAGCTTCCGCCATGTTGAAACTGAATTATTTATTTTATGACGGCGGTGTGCGGGATGGTGAGAAAGGCAAAAAATACAGTCAGATGCGAAAGGAATATCAGCGTGCCTATATCGAACGCCGGAATGTCAACCAGGCTGTCAGGCTGGCCTGGAATATTTATCAGGCGGAGAAACTTAAAAGGGATTTTTTAAATGACTATGTGGACCTGAGTGCTGAAACATTATCCGCTTTTAAAGATGAGTATTATGCAGGACGGAGAACACTGCTTGATATTCTTAACATGGAGAACGAGTATAATGCGGCCAAGACCGCTAACACCGAATCAGCGTATATGAATCTGGTGGCCTATTATCGGATGTCCCAGGCAACCGGAGTATTAATTCACGAATTTGATGCCAGCCTGTTGGAAGAGATGCATCTCCCGTCCGAAAGGCCCTATGACCTGGAAGATTATGAGGAAGACCTGGATCCAAACCGGGATGTTGATATTGTTGTCGATGTCTGTGACCAGTGTGATAATTCGATCAAAGGCAGTACGGTTCTCCCTTTTGGGTGTGTTGAAGGGATGATTGTCCCCATAGGGTATCAGGAACCTGAGGCCCCTGGTCCGTATATTTTACCCAAAGTGGAAGAAAAAATTCTTAACATTGACAAAACTAAGGATGAACAATCCATCCATCTGGATATTATTAATTTCCATTTTGATTCTGCTGAATTGACCGATGAGGCACTGGAATTGATCGTACCTATTTCCGAACAACTGAATGACGCATCCGAATTTGCGATTGAAGTGATCGGACATACAGACAGTGTTGGAACCATCGAGTACAACCAGAAACTTTCTGAAGCAAGGGCACAGAGCGTTTCTGAAGAACTGAAAAAATCAGGAGTTAGTGAAGACAGGCTTACGACAAGCGGAAAGGGTGAACTTGAACCTGTCGAAACGAATGAAACAAAAGAAGGAAGGCGGAAAAATCGCCGGACCGAATTTAAGTTGACCCGATAAATTTTAATTGATGCCCGGTATTAAGTACATTGTTATCTTACTGAGCTTTCTGACGCTGGTGGTTTTTGCTGAGACCACCAGCCGGTTTTTTGTACCTGAAAAACTGGCAGATAATTTTAGTAAAGAATATGGTGATCAGGCTGTCAGACGATTGAACAGC
>JAFCZY010000176.1 GCA_019314105.1 Deltaproteobacteria bacterium | reverse complement strand
GGAAAAAACAAGTTTTTGTGATGGTATTATCTGCCGCTCCTGACCATGAGCCATCGCCTCCTTTATCCGAACAAACAAAATATTGATTATTTGCAAGATCAAAAACAATTGCCCAATCACTATTTGATTTCACTGCCTCTACTTTAGCCTTCTGCATATTGGAATACAAATCCCTTGCCGCAGCTTTTAACCGGTAATTGGGAAGCCATTTCATAGCAGAAGGGATGGCAATTGCTGACAGAATACTGATCATACCGATCGCTATAATCAACTCTATAAGTGTAAACCCTGAATTTCTGCTTCTTTTTTTACGCATCATTCATCCTTCTGGTATGATTTCTCTATTGCAATATATATACCAAGTTTAAGTAATATGAAAGCGTGTCTGTATTTTCTTTATCCGTTCATTCATCATCCCAATCTCTCAATCGTCTGTTCAGATCTTTCTTTTATAATAAAGATAATCTCTTGAATAAATTCATTCCGTTCATGACCCTTAAAAAGGACAGGGTGAGGTTTTTCAAGTCGATTAATCATTTTATGACAAAAATTTAATAGCTGTTTTTTAAGCACTCCAGGATGAATATTTATCTCAACCGCCAATTTTTCCCAATGTCTTCCCATTATCCATTCCAACCTGTTTTCTGTTCCTATTTTCATAGCAAGTTTTTGAGATAACCCCTCATAAATAGTTGTACAAAGCATATCATAAAAAGGCGCTATTCTTATTTGTTTTAAGTGGTATAAAAAAGATAAATTTTTAGCGTGCGCGTCCATGTTTCCTGTTAAATAGTTGAAAAACACCCACAGCAAAAGCTGCTACATATCTTTAATCGGATTTGCGGAATAATTGCGGACAAGGGCAAAGCATTCTTTAAGGCCGGGGCCTCCGTCAGCCTGATACTTTAAATCATGGGGAAGCCCCATGGCTTGACAAAAATCTTCCTGATGTAACCGAACGATAGCATCCTTATCAAAAAACCTGTCATACCGTTGAACGAATAATGCGGTTTTGTTCTTTTCCCCAATTATTTTAACCGGTGGAACACTGATATTCAAAGAACCGGCAAGCATCATACAAAAGTACTCATTTTCAACGGAATAATTGAAATTAGCTATACCGGGTTTTAAAATACAATTACTTGGCGCACCATTTAATGGGATATGAAATATTGAATTTTTATAAAAAAGAGCCAGTTTCTCCTGCGCACCGGCAAGTGACATGCGAATATCTTTTTCGCCAGCAAGTAAGGGGCTTTTGGGGATATTTTTTATCAAATCAATCAATTGTTCTTCTGAAAGAGGACGATATCGATATCGATCGCATGCTTCAGGCAATATTGATTCAGGGAAGAGCGTTATGGCTCCGGCACATTCCCCGCCAAGAAGCTTGAGAAGCACAAAATCATTTTTTTCAGAAACACCAAGCCGCCTGGCAATCAAACTCCTGACAGCAGATTCCGGTAATAAATTGGCAAAAAAAGACTTTGCTTTATGGTCCGGGAAAATATCCTTTTGTAAAGGCAGAGAAATGGATAAAGGAAAAGCGTCAGAAAATTCAAGCCAGTTCCCAGAGTATGAGAATGACCATAATCCCTTATCATCCAGGTTGAGAATACCAACCAGCGTTTGATTGAAAAAAATATTGAGCTTTTCCAAAGTCAGCTATCTCCACGCTTAATGAGGTGGAATTCAAGTCCAAGTCCATTCAACACTTCAAATATCTTGCCGATTTGAGCGGTTGCTTTTCCTTTTTCAAGTTCTAAAACAAACTTTCTACCCACATCCGTAAACTCTGATATTTCTTTTTGTGTCAACTTTAAATTTTTACGTTCTTCAAGAAGATATTGACCGAGTTCTTTGGAATTGTTAATTTTTGTTGAAAATTTCACTTCAGCCCCTATAAAAAGTTGTCGATAAGGGACTTTTAGCATTTTTTAAAAGCTATTTCAATAAAAAGTTGCTGATCAGGGATTTTCCATTCTTTTTATTCCGTTGCAAAAGGGTATTTGACGATCTTTTATTCCGTTATAACAAATTTTATGAAAAAAATAACCCTTAAATTAGTCGATGGGCTCTGTTTTATCGAGGCGATACCGCAGGGATCTTAAACTTAAATTTAAACAATCAGCCGCCTTGCTCTTATTGCCACCGGCTATTTTCATGGCTTTTTCAATATACGCCCGTTCAATGACGGACAGAATTTCATCCAGATCCACACCCTGCTCAACCTCGTCAAGATTAAATCGTCTTCCTTCTATCCCTTCAACCCAGCGGCGTCTTTTGTGCATGGAAATGGTCAGACTTTCAGGCAAAATAATATTTGTGGTGGAAAGTGCCACACTTCGTTCGATTAAATTCTCAAGCTCTCTGACATTGCCGGGGAAGCTGTACTTATTTAAAAAATCAATGGCATAGGAAGACAGCTTTATAATATCTTTTCCCATTTCTTTAGAGTATTTTTCGACAAAATGCTTTGACAGAAGCGCCACATCCCCTTTTCTGTCTCTTAACGGCGGGACTTTGAGCGGAATAACATTGAGCCTGAAAAAAAGGTCTTCTCTAAAAGTTCCCTTAATCACTTCCTGTTCAAGATCTTTATTGGTGGCAGATATAATCCTGACATCCACTTTAATTTCTTTTGTCCCTCCCACAGGTTTAAAAGAGGTCTCCTGTACTGCCCGCAATAACTTGACCTGCAAAACAGGAGATAATTCACCAATTTCATCAAGAAAAATGGTGCCGTGGTCAGCGGCTTCAAAAAGCCCCTGTTTCGTACTGATAGCACCGGTAAAAGACCCTTTGACATGACCGAAAAACTCACTCTCGATCAAGGTGTCCGGGATACCACCACAATTAACAACCACAAAAGACTTATCCGCCCGGTCTGAATTTTCATGGATCGCCCTTGCTATCAACTCTTTTCCCGTGCCACTCTCCCCAGTAATCAATACATTGGTCTTTGTCGGGGAAACCTGTTCAATCTTTTTATAAATGGCCTGCATACCAGGACTTTTCCCGATAATCCGATCAAAATGAATGTTTTTCTTAAGCTCTGTTGAGGTGGTTTCTTTTTCCTGCTCAAGAGTTTTTAATTCAAGGGCTTTTTGAATCGTCTGCTTCAGCTCAATATTATCAAAAGGTTTAGGGATAAAGTCATAAGCGCCTCCATTCATGGCCTTTACTGCAATTTCTGTCGTAGAATACGCCGATATCATGATCACAACCGTGTCCGGATTCTTCTGTTTAGCTTCCGTTAACACTTCCAGACCCGTGATATCCCCCAGACGGATATCAGACAGGATAAGATCATAATTATTTTTTTGAATCATTTTCAGTGCCTGTTTGCCATTTTTGGCCTCCGACACCTTATACCCCTGTTTTGTCAATAGAACATCAAGAAGCTCGCGCATGCTGACTTCATCATCCACTACAAGAATGTGATATTTTTTATCCATTATTTCCGATACACAACCTTCCCGTTTACCATGGTTAATACAGGACTACCCTTGACTTTAAGGCCGGAGAAAGGCGTATTTTTACTTTTGGAATTAAATGTTTCAGGATCAATTTCATAGGTATGCTCAGGGTCGATAATGGTTAAATCTGCTATATTGCCCGGACGGATATCATTATTGATCCCAATCATTTTTGCCGGATGTTTTGCCATTTTGTTCACCAGTTCTGCCAGGGTTAAAAAACCATCGTGGACCAGTTTTAAGGAGAGGGATAATGAAGTTTCCAATCCGACAATACCAAAGGCTGCCCTGTCAAATTCCACATCTTTTTCCACCACGCTGTGGGGTGCGTGATCTGTTGCAATCAGATCAATTGTACCATCAATAAGCCCTTGAATAACGGCCTGTCGGTCTTCTTCGGACCGTAACGGCGGATTCATTTTAAAATTGGTATTATAGTCTTTTACATCCTCATCGGTTAATGTAAAATAATGGGGGGCTGTCTCGCAGGTAACTTTCACCCCTCTTTTTTTTGCCTGCCGGATGGCTTCCACTGATTCTTTCGTACTGATATGGCAAAAATGGACATGCGCACCCGTGAGTTCTGAAAGTGCAATATCTCTTACCACCATAATGCTCTCGGCAGCATTTGGGATGCCTTTTATTCCCCAGACTGTAGCAAAAAAACCTTCGTTCATGGACCCGCCATCGGCAATACTTAATTCTTCTGCATGAACAAAAATCGGAATCTCCAGGCCCTTGCAATATTCCAATGCCCGCCGCATCAGGTTTGAATTTTCAAGTGGCTTCCCATCATCGGTTACCGCAACAATCCCGGCCTGCTGCATATCATATATTTCAGCCAGCGTGTTTCCCATTGAGCCGTGTGTTATTGCTCCGACTGGATATACTTTTGAAAGCCCCAATTCATTTGCCCGATGGATAATAAATTTTGTCACCTGGCTGTTATCGTTCACCGGAGTTGTGTTGGGCATGGAACAGACGGCTGTAAACCCACCTCTGGCCGCAGCCATAAGCCCTGTTTCAATGGTTTCCTTATATTCCTGCCCTGGTTCTCTCAAATGGACATGAATATCAATCAGCCCGGGAACAACAACCAGTCCAGTGGCATCAATTATTTCAATATCGGTCCCGGTTTCAGTCTCTTCCCAGTCAACAATCGGGTCAACAATGGCTTCAATCAGATGATCTTTGATGATAATATCCTTATTATCATCCATATTTCCCGGATCGAGAACCCGTGCCCCTTTAATCCGAATCCGCATGTCTGCCCCCTCCTGCCAACAAATAAAACAATGCCATCCGCAACGCAACACCATTGGTCACCTGTTCTAAAATCATGGAACAATCAGCGTCTGCCACATCACTGGATATCTCAACCCCCCTGTTCATGGGACCGGG
>JAFCZY010000175.1 GCA_019314105.1 Deltaproteobacteria bacterium | reverse complement strand
GGCGCTGCCATCATCAATGATATCTCTGCATTTGAAAACGATCCTGCCATGGCTGACCTTGCCGCCCGAATGGATGTGCCTGTAGTGCTGATGCACATGAAGGGAACCCCTAAAACCATGCAGGTAAACCCCGAGTATGATAATTTGATGCTTGAAATCACAAATTATCTTGAATCAAGGGCAGCATATGCCATGGAAAAAGGGATCCAAAAAAATAAAATCATCCTTGATCCTGGCATCGGTTTCGGCAAAACCGTAGAGCATAACCTTATCCTCATCAATCAGCTTGAAAAGATCACCGCACTTGGCTTTCCTGTTCTCATGGGGCTGTCACGGAAATCCTTCATTCAGAAGACCCTCAACAAAAGCGATCAAACTCCGGTGGGTCCGGATAATATAAAAACAGAATACGGCCATCTGGCGGCTGTTGCCGTCTCCATCCTGAAAGGTGCTCACATTATCAGGGTTCATGATGTTGAAAAAGTCAAACCTTTTACCCTTATCATAGATTCGATCAGGAATGCATAAGCTTAACCTCTATTGCAATCCCTTCCTTCTGTTGTTGATTCTTATTCCTTTTTATTTTTACAGTTGTACCACAGAACCGGTTGAAACGGATCTTCTGCTTCCTGTGGACTTTTCAAATATACCGGAAAATATGGTTTTAACCTACTTTCATACGGATAAAATTGAAATCAGAATCCAGACTGATCCCAAATTAATGGAATTCATTAACAAGGAAAATATTCGCTATCCTGTGGATCTCTATACTGATCTTGAGTTCGATCCTGCAGGTGCTTCTGATTCCATTGAACCCGGGACATACTTGATTCCTGTGGAAAAAAAACGAATTCCCATGAATCCTGCCATAAAAATCCTGAGTATGAATCCCTCTTATCTAAGCGTTCAACTTGAAAAAAAAGTAAAAAAAGTGTTTAACGTATCTGTCCCCTATACAGGAAGTCCTGCAAAGGGATATATTGCACTGGAAGCTGCCACAGAACCTGCCAGTGTTGAATTAACCGGTGCTGCTCCCTTGATTCATTCGATCAAGGAATTAAAAACAAAACCCATTGATCTCACAAATGCCACCGAGGATTTCAAAAAAAAGATCCCTCTGGATATAGACAACCCCTCTATTGTTTCTTCATCAGATCATATCATTATTGCATCCGTTCCGATTCAGCAGCAGCTGGTATCAAAAACAATTGAAAATATTCCTATCCAGATATGGAATTGTACATCTGCGGTTAATATTGAACCCTCTGAAATAACGATTCAGATCAAAGGTCCTTTTGAGGCATTAAACAATAAAGAAATTACGAAACAAATCTATTCATTTATTGATCTGAAAGGACTTAAACCGGGAATATATGCCCGACATGCATATATTAACATACCAGTGAATCTGATGATGACAGAGGCTGCCCCACAAGTATTTACAGTAAAAATAGAATAAAGGAGAAACGTATGCTTCTTGTGATTGACGTGGGAAACACAAATACCGTTATCGGTATCTATGACGGCGATACACTCAAACATGACTGGAGAATCAGGACAACTAGAAACTCAACTGCTGATGAATTCAATATCCTTGCCAATGCACTTTTTTTAGACAAAGGTATTAATCGTAAAAATATTGACAAAACTATTATTTCCTCGGTTGTTCCTTCATCGGTTCCTATCCTGAATGCATTCTGCGAAAAATATCTGAACTTAACACCTCTATGGATAAATTCGGACTCTGTCAAAAAATTGATGCCGATTCTCTATAATAACCCGAATGAAGTGGGAGCAGACAGGATTGTCAATGCTGTGGCTGCTTATGATAAATATAAAACATCTCTGATCATTATTGATTTTGGAACGGCGACAACCTTTGATGCTATCTCCGAGAAGGGAGAATACCTGGGTGGTGCCATTGTACCGGGTATTATGATTTCTTCCGATGCTCTTTTCCAAAAGGCATCCCGGCTGCCCAGGGTAGAAATATTCGAAGCGCCCGAAAAGATCATCGGCAAAGATACGATTGAGAGCATTAAATCCGGCATTATTCATGGAAATGCTTCTATGGTGGACGGGATGGTGGAAAGGATGGCAAAAGAGATGGATAGCTCACCCAGAATCCTTGCCACGGGTGGCCTGGCACCATTAATATCCGGAATATCCAAAACCATTGAAAAAGTAGAGCAAACCCTGACCCTTGATGGTTTGAAAATCATCAGTAATGAAGTCGAAAGCCGGTAACACGGAATAAAAATAATAATATGACTGATAAAAAAAATACACCGCCGCCATTAAGAGAAGCCTCAACGGTGATCCTTGTAAGAGAAAAAAATAAAACACTTGAAATTTATCTTTTAAGACGAAGCACAAAATCCGGATTCATGGGCGGGTTATATGTTTTTCCCGGAGGGGTGGTGGACCCGGAAGACCTGGATCTTGACCATTGGTCTCCCCACATTGATATACTTCCGGATCAAATTGAAAAACAGCTTGGCGCAAATACATTTTCAACCGAAGATACCCTTGGATTCAGCATTGCCGCCATCCGGGAAACCCTTGAAGAAGCAGGCGTTTTTATTGCATCCGGTAAGGATAAAACCCAAAAAGATATTGATGATATCTGCACATACCGATTAAAGAGGGATCTTCCAAAATCCTGGTTCAGAACAAAGATGATAAATGAAAACTGGACCTTGTCAGTCTCAAGCCTTGGAAGGTGGTCCCACTGGATTACGCCAAAATTAATGAAAAAAAGATTTGATACCCGGTTCTTTCTTGTTTTCATGCCGGAAAATCAAACCTGTGTACCCGATAATATGGAAACCAATCACGGGATCTGGCTTACCCCTCAAAACGCCCTTGAGCAAAACCTTGAGGCCAGGATCCCTTTAAGTCCTCCCACTGTCGTGACGCTGACCCAGCTATTAAAATTCAATCATCTTAATGACCTTGAACACCAGATTCAAACCCGTTCCTGGGGAGATCCTGTTTCCCCGCGTCTTGTTCCCTCTTCAAACGGACCGGTAATTTTAGAACCCTGGGATTCCATGTATGATAAAGATTGTGATATTGACACCTCGAATTTTTCTCAAAAAGTACTTCCTCCAGGTTCACAATTTTCAAGAATCTGGTGCGATAAAGGTGTCTGGAAACCAGTGGGTGTATAACCGAATTATTCAGGAATGGCTGTCAGTGTACTGACACGAACAATTTTCACCTTATTTTTCAGCTTGGGCAATTCCTTTGAAAGAGTTTGCAAAGTAGCTTTGTATGGATGCCCGATACCAATGGCTGATCCATGTTTCTTTGCTTGGTCAATCAACTTTCTAAACTGTCCTGTGATATACGCTGTATTCTGGGAATTATCCAAAAAAACATCTCTTTGGGCAAATTTAAGCTTCAATAATCTTGCAGATGCTTTGCACTGGGATTTTGGTGCAGTCATTGAGTCTACAAAGAATAAATTTTCTTTTCTCAAAATAGAAAAAATCTGGTTCATCTGGTCTGAATGAGAGGTCAACTTTGATCCCATATGGTTGTTCACCCCGACAATATAGGGAATATCTCTAATATTTCTTTTTAGCTGATCTATCAGAATATCAGGAGACATACCGGACAAAATTGCACCTGGTCCGGGATTAATATCGGGATATTCAACAGGTTCCATGGGCAAATGAAGCATTAATTCTGAGCCCTTTGCGTGCAATTTTTCAGAAATAACCTTCCCAAATGGTGAAAAGGGTAATACTGAAAAGGTGATATTTGAATTTAAATCACATAATGTCAGCGCTATTTTTTTATCATATCCGATATCATCAATAATAATGGCAATTTGGGGAACATGATCTTTTCCAAGTGGTGGTGGCTTTTTTACGGTTGTGTGATCAACATCCTCAAACACTTCATATTCTATACGTTTGTCTGATTTTTCTTTCAACCCCGCTACCGCTTTTTTAGCCTTTACTTTACGGCTATCTTCATGGGAAGACTTGATTTTAGATTTATCCGACGGCTTTGTAACCACCTCTCTCTTTTTCTCAAACCGTCCGGGATGAAAAAAAAGATCTGCTATCATCGCCACAGTCAGGCACACCGAAATTAGAACAACAATTCCCACAAGAATTTTTTTAAATTCATTGAAAACAACTAATTTTTTTTTACTTTTTCTACGGGTTGTCTGTGTTCTTGGTACGGTCTTTTTTTTAACCTTTTTTTTAGCTGCCATTTAGTTTGCTGAATACTCCATAACTTATCAAAATATCGAGGGCTCTTTTAACTTGCGCATCATGTTGAAGCTGGTCTGTATCAAGAAGTCTCTGATGTTTCTTGGATTGTTTTTTAATTTTTTCCGGTTGCTTTATCTTTTCAGGTTTTAAGCTATTTTTCAAATCTTTCTCTCTTATCATCCTGTCAAACATAGACAGTTTTTTCTCCTTTTTTGTAAGGATTTCATATTCCACTTCTATATCAGGCTCAATCCCTTTGGCCTGTATGGACCTTCCATTGGGTGTATAATATCTTGCAATGGTGTATTTAATTCCAAATCCTTCCTTTAAAGGCCGAACCGTCTGCACAGACCCTTTTCCAAAGGAAGTCGTTCCTAAAATCAATGCCCGTGAATGATCCTGTAATGCACCTGCCACAATTTCAGAAGCGGAAGCTGACCCGCCGTTGATCAGTATGACAATAGGATAATTACGATCTTCATTGTCCGGGTATGCTTTAAACACCTGTGTATTTCTTTCCTGCCTTCCTTTAATAGAGACTATATCACCCTGGGAAAGGAAAAGATCGGATATTTTAACCGCCTGATCCAGAAGACCGCCCGGGTTATCCCTTAAATCCATGACAAGGCCATCTAATCCATTGCTTTCAGACT
>JAFCZY010000174.1 GCA_019314105.1 Deltaproteobacteria bacterium | reverse complement strand
GTATCAGATTATGGCCATTCGCACCAAGCATGAAACGCTTGAGGTTCCGGCTTTCTATGCGATCATTCCCGGTGCACATTTCAGGGAAAGAGCAGTTGCCGCCAGTGTGGGTATGTTTTCCGCCAGATTAATTACGGAAAGTTTTGATCCTGTTCAGGCTCTGTCAAGATTGGATGATCTGGAAAAGGCCTTACCCGAAAAATATTATACCAGTTTTTACAAGGGCCTGATGCTCAACGCCATTTATGACCAGACAGCCGCGTTAAAAGAATTTGAAACCGCACTGGACAGGGATCCTGTAAAACTGAATATGCCTGATATCTGTTCCCACATGGGGGCATGCCTAAAAGATCTTGAGCAATATAAAAGAGCCATTGCCATCTGCAAGCAAGGCCTTGCCATTGATGAGCAGCGCCCGGATATGTTGAATACCATGGGGGTCTGTCATTTTATGCTGAAAAACCATGAAACAGCTATTACCTGTTTTGAAAATGCACTTGAGGTGGATCCCTCCCTTGCCATCAACTATGCCAATATCGGTTCAAATTACAGAGAACTGGGAGACACAGGACTTGCGGTCAAATATTATGAAATGGCTCTGAAAATTGATCCATCCATTACATTTGCCAGAGATAATATTGAGAAATTGAAAAATAAATAATTTTATCTAAACAGTCCAAATAGTCCGATTACCGCTATCATAGCGAAACCTGCGCCTGTCAAAAAAGTTGCCGGTGCACCAAAGGCGCTCCAAAGCATACCCGCAATAAAACTTGATAACAAGAGCATAACGCCACTCACAAGATTGAAGATGCCGAAGGCAGTACCTCGAAGCGCTTCAGGGGCAGCATCAGCCACAAGTTTAGCGAACAGCCCTTGCGTGAGACCCATGTGTATTCCCCAGAGAGCTGCGCCAATGAATGCAAGAAACGGGGCTGTGGCTGCGGCCAACATCAAATCGGCGGCAACCAGCATAACAAGCCCCACGATAAGAATCGTCCGCCGATTGAGCTTATCGGCAGCAACCCCTGCCGGATAAGCAGTTATTGTATAAAATAAATTCATGACAACCAACATCAGAGGCACGTACCCAATCGTCAATCCGACATCTTGGGCCCGTAGGATCAGAAAGGCTTCGCTGAAGCGGGCCATGGTAAAAACCGCACCGAGTAAAACGATGAGCCAATAATGAGGCGGCAGCAGCTTGACATCAGTAAATTTCAGAGGGATTCGCTTGCTGGCGCTGTCCCCCGTGGGTTCAGGATCATGAACGGCAAAGATAAGGAGCGCGACGGCAATGAACGCCGGAATGACAGCAATCCACAGTACCGCCCTGATATTGTTTGCAAGCCATACCATGAAAACGACTGCAATCAATGGACCAACGACTGCACCAATGGAATCTAACGACTGCCGGAGCCCATAGGCTGCCCCACGCAGTTTGCGAGGTGTGAGGTCCGCTACGAGCGCATCCCGTGGCGCACCGCGGATGCCCTTACCGATCCGATCAATAAACCGCGCGGCAAACACCCAGCCAATGGTGTTTGCCAACGGGAATATCGGCTTTGTAACCGCAGCCAGTCCATAGCCAATCCCAGCGAGCAGTTTGCGTTTTCCTAAATAGTCGCTGATGGCACCTGAAAATATTTTCGTCATTGCGGCAGTGGCCTCAGCAACACCCTCGATAAGGCCAATGGTGGTCATGGAAACGCCTAGGACACTGGACATAAATACCGGCAGCAGGCTGTGAATAAGCTCGGAAGAGATGTCCATGAACAACGAGACCAAACCCAAAGCCCAGATGCCTCCCGGCAAAGCCGAGAATGCTCCGAATATGCCGGAAGAAGATTGACGGTTATTCAATTTCGAAGAATCCTTTTTTCATTTAAATCTCCTTGCAAGTAGCTTTTTTATTGCTGACGCTGTTACAGACCGGTATCAGCGATAAATACGCAATAATCCGACACCAAGAAGTGTAACCATAGATGCCAGTATTTTTATTAAATCAAGCCTCTCCTTGAGTACAAAGACACCTAATAGAAGGGCAAATATGATACTGGTCTCTCTCAATGCTGTAACCATCGCAATTGGTGCCATTGTAAACGCCCAAACCACCAGTGCATATGCTGTAAATGAAGCACACCCTCCCGTCAGCGCCAACTTATAATTTTTAAACATCATGTTCTTAATAACCCCTGGACGTATAATTTTTATTATTATGGTGAAAAACAGCGCATTTAAAAGTGACAGACTCCCATAAAACCCAAGTGCAGTAGCGGCTACTCGAGCGCCCATCCCGTCCACCAGAGAATAAGCAGCAATAAATCCCCCCGTTGCAATTGCCAGCACCGCAGCACGATAATTTCTTAAACCATCACTTCGCCGCACCAAAGTTAAACTCATAATCCCCGTACCAATTATGATGATTGCTGTCAGCTCTATTGGGTCAAGATTAACGCCCAGAAACGTAACGGAAATACCCGCTACAATTAAAGGCGCTACGCCACGCGCTAAAGGGTACACCTGGCTTAAATCAGCAAGACGATACGAGTATAGAAGAAATAATTGATACCCCGTATGCAGCAGCGCGCCACTGATGATGTAAGGAAATGATTCAACTTTTGGAAACGGTGAAAAGACAAGGGCGACAAGGGCAAAAGGGATGTGTCCCAAAACCACTGCGGCCATGCTCATGTGTTTATCTTCTTTTTGTTTAATCAGGAAGTTCCATGATGCATGCAGTGTTGCTGCAAATAAAATAATTAACATAACTATGGGGGACATTTTTTACACCCGTTATTTCTTGTACGTTTGTGTCCCTATAAATTTTTTCTTATTTTTTCCATTTATCATGCTATTATCATATCAGGCATGGAAAACAAACCAAAAATTCGTCCCAATTCAACGCACAAGTTGATAGATCAGGGTCGGGAATAAAGATATCACGTCATGGCGTCCGGCTTAAAGGTCTGAATTTGTGAAGACAGAGGATATATGATGTTTAAAAAAATACCATCATGGAAGAAAAAGATCGTCTCTCCGGGCGATGTGTTAAAAAAGATTGGGCCGGGAATGAACATCTTTATCGGCACGGGTGCTGCAGAACCCCGAACCCTTGTGAATTGCCTTATGCAGGAGGAGGTGAGCGGCCTTCAGGACCTGACTCTGATCCAGCTGGTCAGTTTCGGGGATGCTATTTCGTACAAGGCATTACAATCCAAAAGATATCGCCTTAAGACCTTTTTTTCCGGATGGGTATCGGCTGAAGCCATCTCAGCCGGCCAAGTTGATCTGGTCCCCTCAAGATTTTCAGCCATCCCTTTGCTTATGAAGGAAGGACAGATTCCTATTGATATTGCCTTTGTTCAGATAACCCCTCCTAACAGGGCCGGATACTGCAGTCTGGGTGTGGGCGTTGATGTAGCCAGAAGAGCAATGGTACAGGCTGATCTTGTGGTGGGCGAAATCAACAACGATATTCCTTTTACTTTCGGAGATACGTTTGTTCCGTTTGATGCATTTGACATGGTCATTGAATCCAGTGACCCGCCATTTTATTTCCCCCGATTCCTGGTGGATCCGGTTTTTGACAAGCTGGCAGCCAATGTTGCATCGGTCATTGAAGACGGCAGCTGTCTTGCCTTTACATTCGGCCCGATTTTTGAGGCCCTGCCCAAACACCTTGCCGATAAAAAAGACCTGGGAGTTCATACTCCATTTTTTACGGATGCATTAATGGAATTGGTTAAAAGCGGTGCTGTAACCAACCGGAAAAAAGACTCTTTCAGGGGAAGATCTTTAACGGCTTATGCTCTTGGCAGCAGAGAGCTGATGCAGTTCCTTGATAAAAATCCCATTGTTGAATTTCAAAGTATTGACAAAGTCTTCAATCCCATGGAAATCGGGCGAAATCATCGGTTTGTACTTATTATTCCGGTCAGACGCGTTGATCTTTCCGGTCGGATGGCTCTGCATAACAGTGCGGGACATGTCACCGCAGGTCCTGGACAGATGGCAGACTTTTTTAATGGCGCTGAACTCTCCCAGGGCGGTTACACCATTGTTGCCCTTCCCAGCCGAAACCGTCAAGGAACTCCTAATATTCGCATCTCTGTGGAAGATTCTCCTGATTTACTAAGCCTTCCCGAATCTATTGATCTTGTCGTAACAGAACAGGGAATTGCCCATTTACGGGGAAAAACCTTAAGAGAACGAGCTCAGGCCCTTATTGAAATTGCCCATCCTGAGGATCGGCCTGCTCTGGTTGAAGGAGCAAAAAAAATAAATATCCTGTATAAAGATCAAATTTTTCTGGCAGACAGTGCTCATTTTTATCCTGGCGATATTGAGACCCGGCATATGTTCAAGAATAATATTAACGTCCGTTTCAGGGCCATTAAACCGTCTGATGAAGACCAGATGAGACGATTGTTTTATCGATTTTCCGATAAGGCCATCTACTATCGGTATTTCAGTCCTATAAAAACTATGCCCCATGAAAAAACACAGGAATACGTCAATATTGACTATCGGAATGTTCTTTCCATTGTCGCTCTTGTAGGTAAACCGGGACAACAGACTATTATTGCTGAAGCCAGGTTTGCCAAGCATCAGAACAAACCCTTTGTGGATATTGCATTTATCGTTGATGAAGCCTATCAGGGATATGGGATTGCCACTTATTTGTATCAGATGCTGGCAAAGCTGGCGAAAGACAGGAGGGCGCAGGGCATGACCGCTGATGTTTTGTCATCAAATCGGGCCATGCTTAAAGTATTTGAAAAAGGCGATTTTCCGGTTCAGGCCAAGCTGGAACAAGGTATTTATGCATTAACCATTGATTTAACCGGTCCCAAAAAATGAAAAATCAGGAAAACGATTTGTCGG
>JAFCZY010000173.1 GCA_019314105.1 Deltaproteobacteria bacterium | reverse complement strand
CAGGCGGTGTAAAATCGGCCGTAACCGGCGAATCCGCGATGGCCGGCTCATTTACAGGCAGAAGAGAGTTTGCGGCTTCTGAATTTTTTATTATTCCTCCGACAGCGGCAATCTTTATCAGAAAAACAAATACTATCAAAATGTTACATGCAATTATCAATTTTTTCATTTTTCACGCTCCTGTCGAATCTTAAAAGCCAGGACTCATCCAACTCTTTCTGTTCTCTGCTGATTAAAGACAGTCTGTATTCTTTCAGTTTTTTTTCTTTAAGAATCTCCAGGATTCTCTTCTTTTTTGAAGCATCAACAAGCTCTGATCTTTTCTTTTTGAGTTCTTTTTCTATCTTGCAAATAATTTTTTCCCGATGCGTTTCATCATCCTTCATACGACTGATATAAACGAGGTAAATTGAAGCCTCAGCAGCGTTTAACCTGTTTTCTCCCATCTTTTTCAACTGGAAGATCAAATCCGCCCTCTCTCTTTTCAATTTTTTCAATGTCTCTTTTTCACCATTAAGACGTCTTTTTACGTCCGCAAATTCAAGCATTTGCTTTTCTTCTAACTGCTTTTTATGCTCTAATACAGTCTGTAATCTGAAATTAAATATATCGCAACCCCCTGGTTCCTGTCCTAATTAAAAAGCGCAAAAAGTTGTTCTCTGCTCTCTTCAAAATTGACCTTCTCGTCAATACCCTGTCTTAAAAATAAATTTATCTTATCTATCATTCTTATGGCATTGTCTATTTCCGGATTGCTTCCTTCTACGTAAGCGCCTATATTAATCAAATCTTCAGCCTTCCTGTAAGTTGCTATAATATTTAAAATATCATTCGCCTTTTTTCGGTGTTTCTCATTTACAACATCTATCATCAACCTGCTGATGCTTTTCAGAACATCTATTGCCGGATAGTGATTTTTTGCCGCTAAACTACGATCAAGCATTATATGGCCATCCAGAATTGACCGGGTTGCATCAGCGATCGGTTCATTAAAATCATCGCCTTCCACAAGAACGGTGTAAAGGCCTGTTATACTTCCACTATCTTCTAAGTTCCCCGCTCTTTCCAACAACTTTGGCATAATACTGAAAACCGATGGGGTATACCCTTTTGCAGTTGGTGGTTCTCCTATCGATAGACCGACCTCTCTTTGTGCCATTGCAAATCGGGTCAATGAATCCACCATCAAAAGGACTTCCATTCCCTGGTCCCTGAAATATTCCGATATTGCAGTCGCTACATACGCCGCCCTCATTCTGATCAGGGGATGCATGTCCGATGTAGCCACAACAACCACGGATCTGGCCAGCCCTTCCTTGCCAAGATCATTTTCAATAAATTCACGGACTTCTCTTCCTCTTTCGCCAACGAATCCAATGACATTGATATCCGCTTTTGTATTTCTGGCAATCATGCCGAGGAGAAAGCTCTTGCCAACCCCTGAGCCTGCAAATATCCCCATTCTCTGACCTCTGCCGCAACTGAACAGCCCATTCATCACCCGGATTCCAAAATCTATCGGTTCCTTTATCCGACCCCTTTTAAGAGGATTGATCGGGTCAGCATAAGTCGGATATTCGCCTTCTGATTCTATTGGCCCCCTGTCATCAATAGGATTGCCCAGACCATCAATGACCCTTCCCAGAAGATTATGCCCCACTTTGACATTTGACTTTTTTCCCGTGGAAAGAATTCTGCAGCCAGGCCCGATACCATCAAGATTTTCGAAAGGCATTAACAGAACCTTTTCTTCTCTGAATCCCACAACTTCGGCGCCGATTGCTTTATTGCTGCCATTCAGATAAATCCGGCACATATCGCCTATGGAAGTTTTAGGATTATAGCCTTCCACCAGGAGACCGATAACCCCGCTTACTTTTCCATAGACACGAAAGGGGTTTGTCCTCTTGACGGCATTATGATATTTTTCAAAATTCATCATCGCGGATACCTGATACCTGGTCCCTGATTTTTTTTAACTGCTGATCCAGCCTGGCATCGAGTGTCCCGGAATGTGTCTTTATCACTGCCCCGCCCTGATCAATTCCTTCGTCCTTCTCAATCAATATATCTTTGAAACTATCGAGGAAATCGGATTTTGCTTCCGTCATATAACGATAATCTTCAGGGTTCAAGCGGATACTGACATTCTTCTTCTCCTGTATCGTCCTCATGGCATCGCTAATAACAGAGAGAATAACGTCTCTGTCTGTTTTCACTTCCTTATGGATAACACTGCCGGCTATTAAAAAAACAAGATCGATTATTTCCTTTTCAGCGTCTTTTAGAAAGTCTTCTTTTAATACGTTTAATTCTCTTGTCAATTTTGCAAGAGATTCCGCAGCAAGAGCCAATTCCTTCTGTTTCCGATTGATTCCCTCTGTTTTTCCTTTCGAAAATCCTTTGCCATAAGCTTCTTTTGCCGCAATTTCTATTTTTTCCTCTATGAGTTTCTCAGTTTCTTCGATTTCAAAACCGATATTCATATTATTTTTACGGACATTAAAATTTGCTTCATTGGCCGGGATATGACATATGCCCGGAATAAAACGAACTTGCGCTTTCCCCCTCAAATCTGTGAGTTTAATGTCCTGCGCCTTGACGATTTTATTGGAATTAGACAAACACATCCTCTTCATGACCCGTTGATATGGTTATTTTTTCTTCAGCTTCCAGTTTCTTTGCGGTATCAATAATCGTTTTTTGGTTTGCTTCAACCTCTGACAGTCTTTTTGGGGGCATCACCTCTATATCTTCCCTAAGCATTTCGGCAGCACGTTTTGACATATTTTTAAAAATTTTTTCTCTCATTTTCTCGTCAATTATTTTGAGTGCACAGGCTAACGCTTCACGATCTACAGCCGCAAGCAAAACTTTTAAACTCCTGTCATCTAAATTGAAAATATCATCAAACGTAAACATAAGGCTTTTGATATCAGCCGCTAACTCCGCATTTGAGTTTTCAAGTGAATCTAAAATCCTATTTTCATCTGTTCGGCTCATCCTGTTTAGAATCTCCGCAATCATCTTAACGCCGCCAAGTTGCTCTCCACGATCTTTTTCTGCAACCATTTCGGATTCAAGCGTTCTTGCCATATCCTCCATAAATTCACGCGGAACGCTTCCCAGTGTTGCGATTCTCTTTGCAATGTCTGCTTGCTTATCAGGTGAAAATTGTTCCATAATCTCAGATGTCTGTTCCGGTCTAAGGTGCGCCAGTATAAGGGCTATGGTCTGAGGATGTTCCATTTTTGTGAAATCAATCAATGTTTGTGTGTCTGTATTCCTCAAATTTTCAATAATCGGGCTTTCCATTAAAAAGCTGCCATCTTCAATTGTTTTTATAAGCGCTGCCCCTTTAACTTCTCCCAGTGCTTTCAATACAATGCTTTCGACAGCACTGCCTTTCACAGACATAATCCTGCTCCCTTTTGCCTCGGCAAGCGAGCAAAATTCCCTGGCAACACTTCCTACATCTTCATTTGCCAATCCGCTTAACCCGGTCATACATTTTCCGATACGCCTGATTTCATCCGGTGAAAGGTTCCTCATTACATTTGCTGCCACGTCTTCGTCCAAAGATAAAAGGAGCACCGCCGCTTTTTCTTCTTTTGTCATGCCCATACGATTTTCCTTTACCTTTATCTGAGCCAGTTTCTCAACAACTCTGCAAATTTTTTGGAATCCTGATCCGCCAACTTCTTGACAACATCCAGGCCTTTGAGACTTTCATCCATCTCTCCTCCTCCCAGATCCAACAAAACATCTTTGTTTTGTGACTGAGCAACGCCGGCAGGAAGAGCTCGCCCCGCACTAAGGTCTGTGGTCATAATGAATTTAATTAAAGGCCGCAAAATAAAAAATAAAACCAATATAAGGACAATTAATGGAACAAAATATTTTATTAACGGAAGAACCAGATGTAATTTAGCCTTCCAGCCCTCCTCTTCAACAGGTCCCATTTCCACTTCACCTTTTCTGAAAGGGATGCTGGTTACCACTATCTGATCTCCCCTTTTAGCGTCAAATCCAACCGACCTTTTAACAAGGCTTTCTATCGTTTCCATTTCTTTTTTCGATCTTGGCTGAAATACGTCAACACCCTCATCATTTTTATTATAAATGCCATCTACCAGCACAGCCATTGACAATTTTTCCACTTCTCCTACCGGCATTACAGTCTTGCTGACAATCCGGTTTATTTCATAATTGATTGTTTCATCCGTTTTTTCATGACCTGTGCCATAGGCGCTTTTATTCAGTCCGCTGGTGGGACTGACAGTGCTTTCCCCTCCACTATCAGAGGAATTCGACTTTTCACTCCTGCGGTGCATGCTCCTTACAACAGGTTCTTCAGGATCATAGGATTCTTCTGTTTTTTCCATAACTCTAAAATCAAGCGTTGCGGAAACCCTTGCCACAACCTTTCCTTTTCCCACCACATTTTCCAGCATGGTTCGAATCCTGTCGGCCAGATTCTTTTCCATATTTCTCTGAAATTCCATTTGTGAATCTGTCCGTTTCGACAATTGAGACCCGCTTTTAGGCGCTGACAGAATATTTCCACCACTGTCAACTATCATTACTTCTTCAGGGCTCAACCCTTCCACGCTGCCGGCCACCAGGGAGGCGATGCCTTCTACCTGAGATGCCCGCAGCTTTCTTCCGGCTTTTAGTTTTATAATAACGGAAACAGTCGGTTTTGCCTGTTTTTCAACAAACAGTGATTCCTTGGGGATTACGATATGAACCCTGCTGTGTTGAATCTCATCCAGGCCGGTGATTGTGCGTGACAATTCCCCCTGGAGGGCTCTTTGATAATTCAGTTTCTGCACAAAATCGGTAACCCCGAAATTCTTGTTGTCAAATATTTCAAAGCCCACGCCCCCGCTTTTT
>JAFCZY010000172.1 GCA_019314105.1 Deltaproteobacteria bacterium | reverse complement strand
CCGGGCACTGGTAACATTGACACGTTCTCCGTTCTTGATTCCCCGGAGTTTTGCCAGTTCTTCACTCATCTCAACGAACACATTGGGCTGCAATTCCATGAGCCATTCCTGGGGCCGGGTCATAAGGCCAGTCTGCCAGTGTTCACTCACTCGATAGGTGGTGCCGACAATGGGGAATTTGGGGTCACAAGTGGCATAGGCATCTGCTTTTGTGGAATATACCACCGCGGTCGGGTTGATTCGCTGTGAGCCAAACGCATTCTTTTTCACCGGACTTTCAAGCGGTTCATAATGTTCCGGGAACGGACCGTCTGCACGACCGGGGCCAAAAATTTGTGCATGACCGTGTTTCTGCATGATAAAGGGGTGCTTGGCATCTTTTCTTTTCGATCCATCAGGATTTTCAAGAGGATACCATCCACCATCCGGTACGTCGCCAAGCCATTTTTTGGAAACATATTTGCCATTCTTTGTATCACCGGCAAATTTAACGACCCAGTCTTTTTTGTCCCAGGGACGTCCTTTAGGATCGACCGAAGCCCTGTTGTAGATAATTCTTCGGTTGACCGGCCAGCACCATGCAAATTCAGGATAGAGCCCGATATTATTGGGGACGTCTTTTTTGCTTCTCCTGGCTGACATATTTCCTTTTTCCGTATAGGAGTTGCAATAGAGCCAGTTGCCCGAGGAAGTTGAACCGTCTGCTTGCAGCCAGGCAAAACTGGGGACCAGCGTGCCTTTTTTGCACTGCTTGCCTTTGACGGTCACATCTTTTGTGAAATATCCGTTGATTTCTTTGGCAACTTTATGGGGATCATATGCCCCGTCGGTTTCATAATCCCATTTTAAATTATTAATGGGATCCTGGAAGACACCGCCTGAGGTTTTATAGGCGTCTTTAATGCGGCGACCCAGTTCCATAATGATATCCCCGTCAGGACGGCTGTTACCAAGAGGTTTGGGGCCTTGATACCGCCATTGCATCCATCGGCCGGAATTGGTGATGCTGCCTTCTTTTTCAACAGAAACAGCCGCAGGCAGCATGAAAACTTCCGTTCTGATTTTAGACGGGTCTTTTCCGGGTCCTTTCCAGAAAGAGCCGGTCTCATTATCAAAAATATTAACATTGACCATCCAGTCCAGATTTTCCATGGATTTCCGGATTTTTGAGGCGTTTGATCCTGAACAGGCCGGGTTCATACCCCAGGCAAAAAATCCTTTGATATCCCCTTTATACATATCATCAAAAATATCAAACCAGGAATATACTTTTCCATCATCTACTTTTGGCAACCAGTTATATCCAAACTGGTTGGACGCTGTACCTGTTTCGCCAAAGAAAGATTTGAGCATGCTCACGGAATATTTGGGGTAATTTCCCCACCAGTTGGCTGATAACGGATCCTGGCTTTTGGGAGTCCATTTGGTGTTATAGGCCTCAAGACTGTTATTGGAAGCCCTTGGTGTTTTCAGGTATCCCGGCCAGATATGCCATAACAGACAATGGTCGGTAGAACCCTGAACATTGGATTCACCCCTTAATGCATTCACACCGCCGCCGGCAACACCCATGTTGCCAAGAAGCAACTGGATCATGGCCATGGTACGGATATTCTGGGTTCCTACGGTATGCTGAGTCCATCCCATGGCATACATGATGGTTCCGGCTTTTCCCCTTGCACCGCTTGCAGCATAGGTTTTATATACGGTTAAAAGATCTTTTTTTGGCGTTCCCGTCACTTTGGAAACCATGTCAAGATTATACCGGCTATAATGTTTTTTCATTAGCTGGAGTACGGATCGTTTGTGTTGAAGGGTTCTGTCTGTTTTAGGAACCCCGTTTTTATCCATTTCAAATGCCCATGTGGATTTGTCATAACTTCCCTGAGCAGGCCCTTTCTTATTTTTTGTATACCCTGAAAAAAGCCCATCTTTAAATCCAAATTTTTCCCCCACAATAAAGGATGCATTGGTGTAGGCTGCTGTATATTCTTTGTTGTAAAGGTTATTATCCAGAATATATTTTATCATACCGCCCAGAAAGGCAATATCGGTACCAGACCTTAAAGCGGCATAAATATCGGCCTTGGAAGAAGTTCGGGTGAATCTCGGGTCAACACTGATCAGTTTTGCCCCTTTTTCCATTGCCTCGGTAACATATTTAAATGCAATAGGATGATTTTCAGCAGCATTACTGCCCATAATGAGAATGCAGTCACTGTTTTTAATATCAATCCAGTGATTTGTCATGGCGCCACGTCCAAACGACTCTGCCAGAGCCGCTACAGTTGCGCTATGTCAGATCCTGGCCTGATGTTCGATATAGACCAGCCCCAAGGACCTCATCAAGGCCTGATAGATCCAGCATTCTTCATTGTCTATGGCCGCAGATCCAACAGAAGCGATTTTGGTAGTCCTGTTGACCGTCTGCCCTTTGGCATTGGTTTTCTCAAAATTCATATCCCTGGTTTTTTTGACCCTGTTGGCAATTTTTTCAAGAGCCCAGTCCCAGGAAACGGTCTGCCATTTGTCAGAGTAGGGTGCCCGGTACATGGGTTCGGTCAGACGCTTTTCGTTTTCTACGAGTTGTTTAAGGGAGGATCCTTTAGAGCACAGCGATCCCCGGTTAATGACATGGTCAGGATCACCTTCAATGTTGATCACCCTGCCGTCTCCACGCTTGCTGGTATGAACAATGGCACCGCATCCCACTGCACAATAGCAGCAGATTGTCGTGCTTTCCTTTGGCATACCGGGTTTTCAGCATGCTGGCATGGGATTTGACCGGTGAAAGGTCAAATCCTAACCCGCTGACGGCAATTCCTGCAGCGGTGGCACCTGAAATTTTGATAAAGTCTCTTCTGTCGAGTTTCATCTAAAAGGCCTCCTTAATAGTAGAATTTAAAATTTTTGCTGGTTTCATTGGTTTGTGAAAAGCATTCAATTTAAAATCAAGGATATACCTGTTACAGGGTTGAAATAAGAATGCTTCCTGTAAAACCAATGAATCTCTTTTTAATCTATTATTAGCGATAGCACAGGAGGGTTACAAAAAGGTTACAAAGTTTTTTTTCTTGTTATTGGGTTACATGCCACTAATGCCGACAGGCTGTTTCACCACGGTTAAGATCATTTTAAACTGAGAATGGGCAGTGACGGAATGGGGTACATTCGCCGGCATCACCACCACCTGTCCTTTGGTTGCGGTTATTTTCTTGCCATCAATATTAATAAGCGCTTCGCCATCCAGAACCTGAATCATTGCATCGCCCGGGGAAGTGTGAGCACTGATTTCTTCCCCCTTGTCAAAGGCAAACAGCGTAATATTGACGTGGGATTTGCTTGAAAGGGTTCTACTGACAACTCTTCCTTCTTCATAATCTACAAGATTAATGATATCAACCGGTGTGGCAAAAGGGATGTTTTTAATTAACTGGGTTGTTTTTTCTGTCATGATAAGGTCCTTTTAAAAAGTAAGGGGTTGTATTGTATCCTTATGTCTGTTGACTATAATCATGGTTTGGTGAGTTTGCAAATTTCTGGTTAAGTCGTTTTTTTGCTGGTTAAAAGAGAAGAAGAGATATGTTGGTTTCTGTTCTTCCCGTTGAATTGGATTTTCCCCTTGACAGGACAATGAATTTAATGGATGAATCTTCATAACAAACGAATTGGAATTTTAGGTTAAGGAAAAAATATGGATATTCAATCAATCGCCTCTCACTGTAAAAAAGCGGCAATTTTTATGTCAGCGCTTTCAGGTGAGATTAAAGATACGGCATTGCAAAATATTATCACTGCGTTAGAAGAGAACACGGATCTTATCATTAACGCCAATAAAAAAGATCTTGAACAAGCCCAGAAGGATAATCTCGAAGCCCCTTTGCTGAAACGCTTGAAATTTGATCGTGCCAAAATAGTAGAGGCCAGTGAAGGAATTGCAAGTCTGATAAAATTAGAAGACCCGGTGGGGAAAACATTGAGAGCCACGGAGTTGGACAAAGGACTTACGCTTTTTAAGGTCAGCAGACCCATTGGGGTTATCGGGGTGATTTTTGAATCCCGTCCCGATGCCCTAGTACAGATTGCGGCGCTCTGTCTGAAAAGTGGGAATGCGGTATTGTTGAAAGGCGGCAGTGAAGCATCTGCCACTAATCAAATTCTGGCAGCGGTTATTTCCAGAGCCGGGATTGATTCAGGGCTGCCTGATGGCTGGCTGGGACTGCTGGAAACCCGCAGTGATGTGGACCAGATGTTGAAACTTGAAAATTCGATTGATCTGATCATCCCAAGGGGCAGTAATGCGTTTGTGCGCTATATTATGGACAATACAATCATCCCGGTTCTGGGACATGCAGACGGAATCTGCCATCTTTATATTGATCGGTTTGCCGATCCAAAGATGGCGATTGATCTGTCCATAGACAGCAAATGTCAATATGTAGCGGTTTGTAATGCCATAGAAACCATCCTGGTGCATGAAGCAGGCGCTCCAAAGATACTTCCGGAGTTGAAAAATAAACTGGAAGGGCAGGGGGTAAAAATTTATGGATGTGAAAATACGGGTGCCATCATTGACGTTGAAGCAGCCACAGAGAAAGATTGGAAAACCGAATATCTTGATTTGATGGTTTCCATTAAAGTTGTCCCCTCCCTGCAAGAGGCGGTTGCCCATATTAATCAATATGGATCGGGTCATACAGATGTGATTGTTACGGGCGATAAAAAAAGAGCCCTTTATTTTATGGATCATGCAGATACGGCAGATGCGTTTTGGAATTGCAGCAGCAGATTCGCTGATGGGTTCCGGTTCGGTCTGGGCGCTGAAGTGGGAATCAGTACCAATAAAATTCATGCAAGAGGGCCGGTTGGCCTCGAAGGCCTTATGATTTATCAATGGCGTCTTGTGGGGGATGGGCATATGGTAAAAGACTATACCGGTATAACGGCAAACTCTTTCACCCATAAATCATTAAAAAATGAGTTCAATTAGAGATAAATTATGCCAAGACAACGATTGATCAATGCCAAACGGGTGGTTGTAAAATTAGGCAGTAATGTGATCACTGCAAAGAACAGTTTAAACCTGGAAGTGATTGATTCCATCTCCAGGCAAATCAACACTCTTATGGATAAAGGAATTGAGGTGATCCTGGTATCCTCGGGAGCCATGGCTGCGGGATTGCGGAAAATGGAAATGGAACGCCGTCCGGATGAGATACCAAAACGCCAGGCAATTTCAGCTATTGGGCAGAGCGGTGTGATAAATGCCTATGAAAAAAGTTTTGCCGGGTGTGATAAAAAGGTTGCTCAGATTCTTTTAACGGCTGAAGATTTGAATAATCGGAAACGGTATCTGAATGCAAGAAATACCTTGTATACGCTCATCGACTGGAAAGTTGTCCCTATTATTAATGAGAATGATACCATTATGGTTGAAGAAATAAAATTAGGGGATAATGACAATCTTGCCGCCATGATCACTTTGTTGATGGACGCTGATTTCTTATTCATTTTAACCGATATTGACGGGTTGTATAATAAAGATCCAAGGATGTTTTCCGATGCGAAGTTGATTCCAAGGGTGAGCAGTTTTAAAAAAGAAATTGAAGAATTTGCAAGTTGTCTTCCCGGAACACTGGGCACCGGAGGAATGCTCAGTAAAATTCAGGCTGCTAAGAAAGTCACTTCGGCCGGCATCCCGATAATAGTGGCAAGAGGTGACACGCCCAATGTATTATTGCGACTTTTCGACGGGGAAGACCTTGGCACATATTTTGTTCCGAAAAAAGAAAAAATGGCCAGCCGAAAATGTTGGATTGCCTATACCCTCGCCCCTAAAGGAAGTCTGATGATTGATAACGGGGCTGTCCGTGCTGTCCGCCAGAATGGGAAAAGTCTGCTGCCCATAGGGGTTGTCGCCGTAGAAGGAAAGTTTGAAGAAGGCGCTGCCGTCTCTTTTAAGACGCTTGCCGATGAAATTATCGGCATTGGACTGGTCAATTACAGATCCTCTGATATTAATTTGATAAAGGGATTAAAAACATTTCAGATAGAAGCATGCCTTGGTGGTAAGCACTATGACGAAATCATTCATCGAAACAATCTTGTGCTTACAGAATAGAAAATATAAATAAGCAAGGGGGGAAAAGTGGACACATATTATATTAATGGAGAATTTGTTGATGATGAGGATGCCCGGATTCCTGTCAAGGATATTATTGTTTTAAGGGGATTTGGAGTGTTTGATTTTCTGGTTACCTACAACAAACGCCCTTTTTGTCTTAAAGAGCATGTTAACCGGTTTGAAAATTCAGCAAAGGAAATCGGTCTGAAGTTTTTGCATACCACTGAAAAAATATGTAACATTGTGCAGGAAACCATTGACAGGAACCCCCATCATGATGAATCTAATATCCGGATGGTTTATACTGGCGGTGTGAGCCCGGACGGGGTGACGCCTCAGGGTAACGGGGTTCTCATGGTCATGGTCACCCCCAAGTTTCGATTGCCGGACGAGTGGTATACGGATGGGGCATCGATTATCACTGCTGATATAGAACGATTTATCCCCACCGCCAAAAGTATCAATTATTTGTCGGCTGTGGTTGCATTACAGAAAGCCCACAAGACCGGGGCCGTGGAAGCCGTCTATGTTGATCGGAATCAGCGGGTATTGGAGGGCACCACCACCAATATTTTTGGAATCAAAGGCGCCACCATTATTACGCCGCCGGATAATATTTTGCCGGGAGTTACCAGAGGTGTTGTTCTCAAGCTGATCCCGAAAGATCTTACACTTGAGATGCGTCATATGAAACTGACAGAATTTTTGGAAATGGATGAGATTTTTATCACTGCCTCCAACAAAGAAATCGTGCCGGTCATCAAGGTGAATGATACGACTATCGCATCGGGTCGGGCAGGAGAAAAAACAAAACAGATCATGGCCTTTTTTAAAGCCTATACCACAGATTTTGGATGGAAATAGATTGTTTTATTGAAAAATGCTTGACAATAACATCGTTGGATATGATTATTAATACTTTTAATAAAAAAAATGAGTAATGAATCTGAGAGATAATGAGTGTCGATCAACAAATTCGGAGATAAAAATGAAAGAAAGCAAAACTTTTGACTGGAATACGGATTTAAAGGAAGTACCTGTCCGAGAGTGGGAAGACCGATTTGCCTGGGTGGAGGAACCCTATGTTACTCCGGACGGGGAGACCATTGCCAGCATTGTGAATGTCGAAGAAGGTGTGTTTACCGTGTGCGAAAATGGTAAAACCTGGGATAAGGAGTATGACAAGGCTTGGGGGCTGAGACCATTGCCCAATGGAAAATTTGCTGCCTGTGTCAGCAGTGACGAAGAATGGACATTGAGTATCGGTGGCAATGAATGGAAGAACTGGTTTGATTTCATCTGGAATTTACAGATGACGCAGGATGGTTCAAGTTTGAGCCTGGCCGTTCAGAAAGATTCAGAATACGGAATGGCGGTCAATGATACCCTCTGGAATCAATTGTATGGAAACATCAAAACATCAATGAAATGGTATTGAGTGATACGGGTAATACTGCCGCTGTTGTTCAGGTGACATCAATGTCACAGGCGGATATTGAAGTGTTTAAACAAGGGATTTTTTCTTGTGCGGTGAATGGAAAAGCGATCGAGAAGAATTTTTTGAACATCTGGGATATCAGTTTTGATGCAAGTGGTGACAATGTGGCATATGGTGCCAGACTGAATCGGACGGATTATACCATTGTTGTTAATGATACTGCCTGGGATAAAAAATTTCAATCTGTATGGAAACCAGTGTTTTTTTCAGGCGGAAATTCAGTTATTGCGCCGGTAAAGCAAGGCGGCAAATGGGTGATTTATAAAGATGGTCAACCTTTTTGGAAGACGCAATACAATCAGATCTGGCGGCTTGTGGTGTCACAAAATACCGGAAATGTAGCGGCAATTGCATCGGACAAGTTTGGGGAATGGACGATTTCTGAAAATGATAAGACATGGAATATGGCAGCAAATCAGATGATTTCAGATCTTATCTATTCTAAAGATGGGTCTACTCTGGTTGCTGTTCTCAAAGACAAGGACACCTGGACACTTGCGGTCAATCAAAAAAAATGGAACCTTGCAGCAGACAAGGTGTTTCATCCGTGCATCAGCCCGGATGGAAATATTGTTTCAGTGGTCATTGAAAAAAAGGGTCAATATTTTCTGGTGGTCAATAATATTGTGATCCCCACGGGCTATGATTTTATGGCAACGCCTGTCATTAGTCCCGATAACACAAAAATTTTGCAAAAAGCAGTGAAAGATGGTGTGTATCAACGGATCATCATGTCATTGGACAAAATTTTATAAAAGGATGTTCTTTCAAAGGAGACAAATATGAATGCCTTTATAGATTTTATTATGGGGCCAATGGTCTGGGTTGCTTTTTCGATTTTCATACTCGGCCTGATCTTTAAACTTATTATTATTATCAAAGATGTGAATGCTAAAGAGTCATATATTTATTCGTATTTGACCCTGAAACACAGCTTAAGATCAATCTTTGCCTGGTTGATTCCGTTTTTTCCTCAAAGTACCCGTCAGAGCCCGATTTTTTATGCAATATCTTATATTTTTCACTTGCTTCTTTTTATAGTGCCTATCTTTTTGATGTCTCATATTGTTTTGATCAATGAAGCATTTCAAATTTCCTGGATAGCGATGGATGACGGCTTGGCGGATATATTAACACTTGTTATCATTTTTGCGCTGGTATTTTTTGCCATTCGCAGGCAGAAAGTCCCTGAAGTTAAATATTTAACCTCCTTTAAAGATTATGTGTTATTATTAATGGTTGCCTTGCCTTTTATTACAGGCTTTTTAGCGTATCACCAGTTTTTTTTCTATAAACAAATGGTGATTGTTCATGTGATCTCGGGTGAAATCATGCTTATTCTTATACCGTTCTCAAGATTCTCTCATATGATTGTTGCTCCGTTGACAAGAGCTTACATGGGATCTGAATTCGGAAATGTC
>JAFCZY010000467.1 GCA_019314105.1 Deltaproteobacteria bacterium | reverse complement strand
CTTTATATTCAATTCTTGGCACTTCAATTTGAATATCGATTCTGTCCAAAAGCGGCCCTGAAATTTTTGATCTGTATTTTTGAATCTGGGGATGCGTACAGGTGCACTTCCCCATAGGATCGAACAAATACCCGCAGGGACAGGGGTTCATAGCTGCCACCAGCATAAATTGTGACGGATAGGTTGCTTTCATCCCTGCCCTTGAAATAGAAACTTTCCCATCTTCAAGGGGTTGCCTTAAAACCTCCAACACATTTTTTTTAAACTCCGGCAGTTCATCAAGAAAAAGCACCCCATTGTGGGCCAGGCTGATTTCTCCGGGAACAGGCCTTGAACCGCCACCCACGAGGCCTGCATCCGAAATCGTATGATGGGGAGATCGAAATGGTCTTGTTGATATATATGGGCTTTTGTCTTCAATTAAGCCCAGAACGGAATAAATTCTTGTCACCTCAATGGCTTCTTCAAATGACAGCGCCGGCAAAATGGTTGGGAGCCGTTTTGCCAGCATACTTTTCCCGGATCCCGGCGGTCCGGTCATAAGAACATTGTGAAACCCGGCAGCAGCAATTTCCAAAGCTCTCTTGGCATGTTGCTGCCCTCGTACCTCGGAAAAATCCATTTCATATGCCTTATCATTGGCAGGGGTCAGCCACGTCGAATCCATACGATATTTTTCAATTTCAACAAATCCTGAAAAAAAATCAACAATTTGCGACAGGCTTTTCACTGGAAAAACATCAATACCCTTCACCATAGCAGCTTCAGCGGCATTTTCAACAGGAAGAATGATCCCTTTTTTACCCTTTTTCTTTGCTGTGCTTTTACAGGTTTTATTTTCCCGTCAAGGGAAAGTTCACCTGAAATAAGATATGCGTTTACCTTTTCAGATGGAATAACTTCAGATGCCGCCAGAATACCAATGGCCACCGGCAGATCAAATCCTGTTCCTTCCTTTTTGACATCGGCAGGCGCCAGGTTAACGACAATCCTTTCCATGGGAAATGTATAACCTGAATTTTTTATTGCTGTTTTAACCCGGTCTTTACTCTCCCTGACAGAGATTTCCGGCAACCCGACAATATTAAAAACCGGAAGCCCATAGGAAATATCAACTTCAACTTCAACAATAAAGCCATCAATCCCTTCTACTGAACATGAATCTATTTTTGCAAGCAATTTAGCTCCTCTTCAAATAATCTAAATAATAATTATACCATTTTACACTATTGTAGTTTAGTTCTTTTTATCAAAAAACAAAACTGAACTGAAAAATTTGCTCATTTGCTTTGCTTTGTGTATTAAAATCGGATATATATAGCAAACTAAATTTTAAGCGGATGTTAACCGGATTTTAAATTGGCAATAAAGATGAACCGATAGTTTATGACCCAATATTTTTCACAACGAACCCTCTCACAAAGTATCTCTGTTTCAGGGACAGGCGTTCATTCCGGAAAACAAACACATTTGACAATAAGGCCTGCGCCGGAAAACCATGGTATAAAATTCAGGCGGCTTGACCTGCCGGGCACTCAGGATATCCTGGCGCTTTTTAAAATCGTCGTTGATACCAGCCTTGCAACAGTACTGGGGACTAACGGGGCCATTGTTTCAACAATTGAACATTTAATGGCCAGTTTCGCAGGGTTAGGGATCGATAACGCTCTGGTGGAAGTCGATGATTATGAAATTCCCATTATGGATGGAAGTGCAAAAATATTTACGCACCTCATTAAAAAAGCAGGTATTATAAAGCAAACTGCTCCAAAACAGTTCTTTATCGTTAAAAAACCAGTTAAAGTGACCGATAATGATAAATCAGTTATTGTGTATCCGGAACCCTGTTTTAAAATTACCTGCCGAATTGATTTTTCCCACCCTTTGATCGGAAAACAGGAAATTACATTTGACCGGGCTAAAAACAATTTTGAAAAAGAAATCAGCCATGCCAGAACATTCGGATTTATTCAGGATTTGGAACTTTTAAAAAAATTCAGTCTTGGGAAGGGCGGAAGCCTTGACAATGCCATCATTATTGATAAAGATAGAATTTTAAATGCAGACAGTCTTGGAGATTTCTCCCTGCTTGGCATGCCAATTCAGGGGCATATTGTTACCCACAAATCAGGACATACCCTGAATCATTTATTTATTAAAACATTTTTAGAAAACAAGGATGCCTGGGAAACAGGACCGGCAAAAATTTAAACGATATTTTTAACCCATGATACGATCTTCCTCCCATAGAACGGCTATTACACTGTTTATGTCAGTGTGTGTTGTACTCTGCCTTTTATTGCCATCTATTGCATTTTCAGAAGAGACCGCTGTTATAGAAAATATAAAACTGGCCAACACCAGAGATGATCGCTTATCATATTTTGATGTAAAACAGGCCTTTACTCCAAAAATAAATCAGGCAGTCCTCAATGGTATTCCCACCACTTTTTCGTTTTATATTACGCTATATAAAACGGGTGACTCATGGTTTGACAAAAAAATATCCGACATCCGGATTAAATCCACTCTAAAATATAATACCCTGAAAAAAGAATTCTCTATTTTGCGACCCTGGAAAAATGAAAAAGCAGTTATTACACCGTCATTTGAAGAAGCAAAATCCTTGATGACCGAAATGGACAATTTAACAATCATACCATTAAATCAACTGGTTAAAGGGAATGAATACCAACTCAGGATCAAGGCCGAGCTTGATAAAATCACCTTACCTTTATCACTTCACACTGTTTTCTTTTTTGTCTCTTTTTGGAATTTTGAAACAAACTGGTATTTAATCAATTTTACCTATTAGCGTTCATAGTGACAAATCTTGCCTGAAATTAAACATATGGCTGAATTAAAACATTCAAAAACCAAACGATCCAGAAAAAAAAGAGAATGGATTTTAATTCTTATTATCCTGATTACGGTCGGAATTTTAACATTTATTGAAACCCGGATCACTAATTTCGGCAGTAATTTTCCCTTATCCAGCACGGTATTAATGTTTATCCTGATCAACACCAATTTATTGCTGTTGCTTGCATTGATTTTACTGGTATTTAGAAA
>JAFCZY010000171.1 GCA_019314105.1 Deltaproteobacteria bacterium | reverse complement strand
ATTTTTTCCAAACCCAACCGCGCCATAAGAAAATAGCGGGAGCAGATCTTTGATGCCCTCATCATCATAGGCACAAAAATGCCGGTTCACATATCCCGGTGAGTTAAACACGGCAACCGGGAAAATTTTTTCTCCTCGGTCAAATGGGTTGTCTTCAATAATTTCAAATTTGTCTTTTGCAATATTATAGACAATGGGCTTTCTTTTGGGCAGCATCATGAGCTCACTGCCATGGGGCATGGAAACCGTTTTGTCTTTTTTCAGCACAACAGGCATGTTACCTGACATTCCGGCTGCGCCATAGCCTTCCAGCTCGAAAATATTTCCGTTTTCTGCCGCCACAACAGCCGTCAGAATATTTTTATTGATATAAGCGATATCTTTCTCCTATTACTACCCCAAAGCCACATCGAGAATCATCATTACCGAGAAACCGATCATTGTTGACATGGTTACCAAGTCGATGTTTGCATTATCTCTTTGCGCTTCGGGAATCAGTTCCTCCACCACAACAAAAATCATGGCTCCGGCAGCAAAACACAGAGCGTAGGGGAGAATATGTTGCATTTTTAGAACAAATAAAGCGCCGATTACCCCGGCAATGGGTTCAACTATACCGGAAGCCTGCCCCATGAGAAAACTTTTCCCCTTACTCATTCCTTCTCTTCTCAATGGCATGGACACCGCAGTGCCTTCAGGAAAATTTTGAATCCCGATGCCGATTGCCAGGGCAATTGCTCCTCCAATTGTGGCAGAAGGAAGATTCGCTGCTACAGCGCCAAAAGCAACACCGACAGCTAAGCCCTCAGGGATATTGTGAAGGGTTATAGCAAGTACCAGAAGGGTACTTCTTTGCCACGAAGTCTTTATGCCCTCACTTTTATCAATACTTAAGCCTGGATGAAGGTGTGGCAGGAATTTGTCAGTCAGTCTCATGAAAATTCCTCCCCCCATAAATCCTATGACAGCGGTCAGCCATGGGGTATGTCCCAATTGTTCCGCCATCTCTATGCCGGGTGCGAGAAGAGACCAGAAGCTTGCAGCAATCATTACCCCGGCAGCAAAGCCAAGCATTGAATCCATAACCTTTGGATTTACAGCTTTTGTAAAAAAAACAAGAGCCGCTCCTGCAGCAGTGATACCCCAGGTAAAGAGTGTGGCAATGAACGCCTGCATGACAGGATCAAATTGTTGTATGAATGCGATCATTTTTGTTTTTACTTCCATTTGATAAATAATATTCATCTGCTATCAAAAGCGTAAGCGATTAGCAATTCATTTTTTCAAAGGAATTGGAGCAACTCCTAAACCGGCAAAAATTCGCTATCGCTCAGACACTTTGCCGGTCTTGCCGCCCCACTGCGTTAAGACCCTGTACAGAAGCCCAATTAACGATTCCCTGCAACCCACCTCCGACCTCCTCGATAAATCCAAAGCCCAACAAAAGGGTTCTAGAAAAATAAGGCTATTCTCCAATTATGTTGCGTCTTTTTTTTGTTGCGAGTTTACCCCGCCTAATCCCGCAGACCCCGCCCTTTTTTTTTAAAACAATACCCCGCCAGCTTTTAGTATAGGCCTATAATAGATCTGAGGAGGTACCAGGTCTATGAAAAAGAAAATACGCAGACGTAGGTGCAAAAACTGTGATGATTTATTCAAGCCGGATTCCCGCAATCTAAAAAGACAAAAGTTCTGTAGAAAACCAAAATGCAAAGAAGCCAGCAAACGGTACAGTCAGCAAAAATGGTTAATGAAACCCAAAAATATAGACCACTTCTCAGGTCCTGAAAATGTCATCCGGGTTCAGCAGTGGCGCCAGGAAAACCCAGAATACTGGAAGCAGAAAAAATCTAAAAAAGTAACTTCGTTAATTAAAGGTGCGTTACAAGAGACCTTATCGGCTAAGACCACTATCAATAAAGGGTTTACGAACGATTTAATGCAAACTGCGTTACAAGATTCCTTATCAGTGAAAACCCTTGTCGTTATTGGCTTTGATACCCAGTTAAATAAAACTGCGTTACAAGATATCATTGATTTCATAGATCTGGGAGAAGTAAAATCGGTGCCGGATGTTCTTAAAAAACTGATTGATCAAAAAAAGGGGGTTCAACATGGGCAAATGCTTTTCTATCCAGGAGCTTTATAGGTTAAGAAATTCGATACCAATAGATGGTTTAATCGAAAAAGAACTGGGTATTCCATCCAAAATCAGTGAAGGCTTTTTTCGTTTTCTGTGTCCCTTGTGCAATGAGTTTCAAACAGCGGTCAATCCTAAGACCAATCTGGGCAGATGCTTTAGGTGTGAAAAAAACTTTAATACCATTGATATGGTAATGACCTGGCATAGCACAGGGTTTGTCGACAGCGTAAAATATCTTCAGACAATTCTAAAATAGGATGAGCCGGTACTGTAAAATACCAGAAGAGTTCAGGACAAAACAGGATGTGCTGTCAACGCAATTCGAGCAATACCTGGATTGTTATAGAACTCAAGTTCGAAGAATGCATTCAGTTTATTGTATGAGGCAAATACTATCAGCCCTCAATCTGTATTTACAAAAATCAAACATTGCTCTTTGTAAAATATCAATCCAACAGATCGATCATTTTTTAGCGCTTTATAATAAAAATTATGCCACGGCGACATGTAGGGTTAATAGATCTTATCTGCGTGAATTTTTAAAATATTTTTACCGGAATGGATACATCAAAAAGAATCTTGCCCCTTTAGTCAAAAGCCCGCCCGAGTTTGCACGTTCAAAACCACCAAAATTTTTACGTGCAACAGAAATCCAGAAATTGTTTGGCAGTCTTGACCTTGCTGTTCCAAAAGATATTCGTACCTATGCCACAATGCACCTGGTGTACTATCTGGGGCTGCGTCCCAAGGAAGTCAGTATGATAACCCTGGATGATATCTCGTTCAGACAAAAAGAAATTTTTATTCGATCCAGAAAAAATTATAGCCCGGCTCATCTTCCGCTTCCAGATGACACCATAAAGGCAATCACCGCTTATATCGTTGGAGGCAGGCCGAAAAGCAAACACCGAACCCTTTTTTTACAGCTTGTTCCACCTTATAAACCTGTAAATATAAATAATGATGTCACCTATCATATTCGGGACTGCATGCAAAAAAACAATCTTTCGGCAACCACCTATGGGTTACGTCATTCATATGCACAGAACCTTTTAGAGTCGGGCGCATCCATTTATGAAATTAAAGAGATGATGGGTCATAAAAGTATCGACTCAACCCGCAAGTATCTGAGCATCCATGTTAATCTTATGCGGGAGATTATCCTTGATGAAACACTTTAACAGTTTTTTGACTGAACAAATGGAAGATTTTATCGAATATCGTTTACAATTGGGGTATTCAATTGGAACGATGGTGCACCATCTTAAAATTTTTGATCGATATGTAGTTGAAAAAAATACAACTTGGGCATCCTTTAATCCCTTATTTTTTCTTGAGTTCAGAACCAGCCTTAATTACGAGAACCGATCCAAAAATATGGGTTTGAGGATGGTCAAAATGTTTTTTAACTTTCTTATCCGCAAAGATCTGATCCAGGAAAATCCATTACTGGAAATTGCCCAATTACCGAAAAACCAGATTGTTCCTTTTATATTTTCTCAGGAAGAAACAGAACTTTTGATTAATGGCGTAATTAAACTGATGCGTAGAACTGAACCATTCTATTTAGGTGATTTTAGTGCTTACATCTCTTTTTTACTGATGGCCCGATGCGGACTTAGAATCTCAGAAACACTTAATTTGTTAAAAATTAATTATCTGCCTGAAGAAAGGACGATCTATATTGAGAAAACAAAATTTAAAAAAGACCGGCTGATCCCTATACCAAAAGCAGTAGCAGATGAAATAAACAACCTGCTAAAAGTTCGTCAATTGTTGCTTGATAAAGAGGATAATCCTTTATTGCTGATAAAAGGTAATCAAACAAAATTATCAAAAAGTTATACGGCTATAAAGTTTAAAGAAGTTATCAAATATATTAACCTTGATCAGCCGCGGAAAGTAATAGGCACAACTAATTTTTGTGGTCCTTCACACCACTCGCTACGCCACGCATTTGCTGTGAATACACTAAAACGAATAAAACAGCAGGGTAAATCTCCTCAAAATGCACTACCTGTGCTGGCAACTTACATGGGACACAGCGAGTACAGGTACACAACAAAATACCTGAAAGTACTGGATGCAGAACATCGTCATCAGATGTTTGATTTTTCAATGTCAATGCATGAGGCCATATGAGATTATCAAGTTGCTTACTTCAATATTTTAATGAATACTTGCCCCAGATAAAAGGCACCAGTGAGCAAAGTATTAAAACGTACCGGCAAACGTTCTCTTTATTTTTGTATTTCCTTGGCGACTTTCACTCAATCAAAATAAAGTCTTTAAAAATAGAGCATCTATCAGCAGAAGCCATACTGTCTTTTTTGCATCACCTGGAGACCCATAGGAAAAATACAGTTCAAACCCGCAATAACCGCCTTGCCGTTATTAAATCTTTGGCAAAAATGATCCGGTTCATGCATCCGGATAAAAAATACATTGCAGAAGCCATCCTGAACATCCCGCAGAAAAGAGCTCAAAAAAAAATAATGGGATTTTTATATCCGGATGAGGTCATGAAAGTTTTTAAAGCAGTGGATCTTAAGAAAAAACAAGGAATGCGGGATTATGCCATCCTTCATCTTCTTTATGACTCTGGTGCCCGGGCCAGTGAAATTGCAACCCTTGATCTTGACTATTTTGATCCTCGAAACGAAACCATCGCAGTCCTGGGCAAGGGGAACCGATACCGGCTGATTACTCTTGGCCCCAGGACAGCCTCTTTAATCACAAACTATATTTTAAACTACCGTATTGATCCGATCCCTGTATATGGACATAGGTTGTTTATCAACC
>JAFCZY010000007.1 GCA_019314105.1 Deltaproteobacteria bacterium | reverse complement strand
GAATTATTTAATTATAATGACCACTCCATTAAAAAGAGGTTGGAAAAGATTGATATTTCAAGTATGACTCCTCTTGAAGCGATAAACGTGTTAAACGATTTAAAACAAAAAAGCATTCAATAGGATATGGCCAAACTTAAAATATTCATACTGCCACTATATCTCATCATTATTATTTTTACAGGTGGTTGTATTCTAACGACAAACGGGTTTTCAAGCCCAGCCAAACAAAAATATCTTATGGCAGATGCCTGCTATAAAACGCTTCGAAATTCCTCATTGAAGCAGAAAAAAGCAGCAGAATGGCTCAACTGCATCAGTAAATATGAAAGTGTCTACAGGCTTCATCCTGACAGCTCATGGGCGCCTGCAGGAATGTATAAGGCTGCCCGGCTTTATTTAACCCTCTCCAAATTATCCGGCAAAGGCATCTATAAAAATCAGGCGAGTGATCTTCTTGCAAGACTCAGGAACAAATATCCCGGGAGTGCATACAAGCCCCGTGCCGAATCTTTGCTCAACTCCATAAAAGTTACCCCGGGTCTTTCTACAAAAAAGATTAAACATATTCGGTCAAAAAAAAGACTGACAAAAAATGATGTCCTTATCAGAAAATTTATTCAACGCAAAAAAAAGTTGCTTGCAATAAATCCTGTTCCAGAAAAAACCAGTTCCCGTGGGGATGTCACGATTACAGATCTTCGATTCTGGTCCAACCCGGAATACACCCGAATTGTTATCAATGCGGATGGTGAAAGGGATTATTCCCACCGGCTGTTAAAAAAAGATCCTGATATTAATAAGCCTTTTCAGCGCCTCTATATTGACATAGAACAATCAAAGCTTGGAAAAGAGATCGCCGATCACACCCAGATCAATGATGACCTTTTAAATCAGGCCCGGGCAGGACAATATCTTCCCCATACGGTACGGGTTGTGATTGATATAAAATCATTTGGAAATTATAAAATATTCTCTTTAAAAGACCCGTTCAGAATTGTCATTGATGTCTGGGGGAAAGGATCTAATGGAGGGCCTGCTCCTTCTTCCGATCGAAACGTCGCAGATTCGGGAAAATCGAAAAAACTTTCCCGAATCACAACCGATAACTTACGATCATCTGATATCACTCGACAATTTGCATTAAGCGTTAAAAAAATAGTCATTGACCCGGGCCATGGCGGTTCTGACCCCGGGGCTCCGGGATATTATAAAAATGTCTGGGAAAAAGATATTGTTCTGAAACTGGCCAAAAAACTGGCTGTTACCCTCAGAAACCGCTTAAACTGCACGGTGCTGTTGACAAGGTCAACCGATAAAAAGCTGACACTTGAAGAAAGGACTGCTATTGCCAATACAAAGAGAGCGGATCTGTTTATCTCCCTTCACTGCAATGCGGCTAAAAACAAACGTCTTAAGGGTATTGAAACCTATATTTTAAATCTTGCTACTGATGAACAGGCGATTGCTGTGGCAGCAAGAGAAAATGCAACATCCAAAAAAAATATTTCAGATCTGGAATATATCTTAAGTGATTTGATGAAGAATGCAAAAATCGAAGAATCCACACGGCTTGCCGATATAGTGCAGAACTCTTTAGTCAGAGGATTGAAAAAAAAATATTCGGGGATCAAAAATTTAGGGGTCAAACAGGCGCCATTTTATGTTCTTCTGGGTGCCAGGATGCCGTCCATTTTGATTGAAACATCATTTATCAGTAACAAAACAGAAGGCAAACGGCTCATGAGTGATTCATACCAGACAGCTGTCAGCAATGCCATCACCGATGGGGTTGAAAAATATATAAATGCAACAAATCCCAAACAATTATAACACTGCTATAAGGAGATCATCATGTCTTTTGAAAACATTATTCTCGAGGTTAACACCCCTGTTGCCACCATTTTTTTTAACCGGCCCAAGGCTTTAAATGCACTTAATAATGCCCTGTTTGATGAACTGGACATTGCCCTGGATCAGATAAAAGACACTACAGATATAAAAGTCCTCATCCTTACAGGTAGCGGAGACAAAGCATTTGTTGCAGGCGCTGATATTGCAGAACTTGTAAAAATGAATCCCCTGGAAGGCAAATTTTTTTCCCGCAAAGGGCAAAAGGTTTTTTCAAAAGTTGAAGATTTGCCCATCCCGGTCATTGCTGCTGTAAACGGGTTTGCTCTGGGCGGAGGATTAGAAGCTGCTCTTGGCTGCGATTTCATCTATGCGTCTGACAAAGCACTTTTCGGTCTGCCCGAAATCAATCTGGGATTGATTCCCGGATTTGGCGGGACACAGAGACTGGCAAGACGGATAGGCTCAAACCGTGCCAAAGAACTGATTTTCACCGGAAAAAATATTAATGCCCAAACAGCAATGGAATATGGTATCGTCAACAAAATATGTGAGCCTGATACCCTCATGGAGGATGTCCTGAAAACTGCGAACCTCATTGCTTCCAAGGGTAAGGTGGCCCTGAGATCTGCAAAGGAAGTCATTCAAAACGGCCTTAACGTTGACCTTGAAAGCGGATGCAGAATTGAAAATGATGTCTTTGGCCTTAATATGGCAAGCGAAGATGCAAAAGAAGGGACTCACGCTTTTCTTGAAAAAAGAAAACCCGTGTTCAAGGGAGAACTTTATTAGTAGAAAAGGAGAAAACACCATGTTTGTTGAACAGATATCCATCTTTGTTGAGAACAAAGAGGGGCGACTTGCAGAAGTTACTGCTATCTTAAGGGATGCAAATGTCAATATCAGAGCATTGTCTCTTGCCGATACAACTGATTTCGGTGTATTGCGTTTAATTGTGAATGACAATGAAGCAGCAGAAAAAGCGTTAAAAAAAGAAGGCTTTACGGTGGGGAGAACTCAGGTTCTGGCTGTGGAGGTGAAAGATGAGCCCGGCGGGCTGAATAATATCTTAGATCCCCTGTGTGAAAATGAAGTCAACGTGGAATACATGTATGCATTCGCTAATCCGCAATGCAAAAATGCCATCATGATTTTCCGGCTGGATGACCACGATAAGGCATTGGAACTTTTTGTACAAAAAAATATTAAGGTTATCAGCGGTCAGGAAATCTGCAATTTATAAAAACACATGGAATCAAAGTAGCGCTGACTTATCCAGCGTTACTTTTCTTACAAGCTCCTTGTAATCAGCAGCTGCGGTACATCCCGGGGCAAACTCAAAAATAGATTTTCCATAAGACGGGGCTTCACTGAGACTTTCGCTGTATCTTATGGGGGTGCAGATAAGTTCCGGATATAATTTTTCAAGCTGAGAATAGATGAATGCGGGTCCCTTTATCCTGGCATCCATAAAAGTGGGGACAATATATTTTAAGACGGTTTCTTTTCGATATTTTTGAATTGCCCCCAGACTTTTCATAAATTCTGACAACCCATGCAACGGCATCACCTCCAATGCCACCGGCACGAGAACTTCTGTGCCATAAAACAGGACATTGACGGTGAGCTGATCCCATCCGGGAGCCGTATCAATAATAACAAAATCATATCTGTGATCCAGTTTGTTCATGGCCTCAGACAAGGTCCACTCAGCACCAAAGTTTTTCCGATCGATAATTCTTTTTATTTCTGTCAATGATTTACCACCGGAAAGGAGCCAAAGATTTTTTCTGGCCCTGACAATACACTCTTCAGGTGCAAGCTTTTTTGTCAACAATTCACTTAAACCGGCTCTTGGCTTTTTCCCAAGGCCATAGGAAGATTGACCCTGAGTGTCCGTATCCACGAGCAACACTTTGTGTCCGGCCAGCGCCAGGCCAGCGCTTAAATTAACAGCAGTGGTGGTTTTTCCGACGCCTCCCTTGCTTAAGGTAACACAAATTTTCCGGGGACTTGTTGTTTTTGGCCCCTGAAATCTTTCTTTTTTCTGATTAATGAGAGTATCAAGCTGCACAGGAAATCTATGTCTACAGGCTTTACATCGTGCAACAATTTTTTTTCCCAAAGATATTTTTTCTTTAACAGTATCTAAATTGACTTTATGCCTTTTTGCACACTTAGGGCAGACGATAACAATAGCCACTACTCCTCCTTTTTAAGTTCTGCAAGGATAGCATTTACAGCAATATCGACTATTTTCTTCATGGAAATATTTTTTCTCCCCCTTGAAGAAACCTTCACTCTAACTTTACCTCCGCCTTCCCAAACCTTAACAGAGGCGTCTTCTTTTAAAATCCGCCAGATCTTATCATCCCGATCTTCTATAATTTCATCTTCCAAGTTCAAACCATTTCTATAAACCAGGCGGTCTAAGTCTTCAACCCGAGCTGCGAATTCCTCCCCAAGATCAGTAAGAATATTGTCTATGATATCTTTTTTCTTAAACATAAGAATATTTTTTTCTTAATAAAATTATAGTATTCTCATCTGGCATTATACCAGATGGCCTTATTTTCCTGGCGAATATAACAATACTGAGAGAACCAGGCAAGGTAAATCATTAAAAAACAAAAAGATAACTATAAAAAAGGGTGTAAACCAAAAAATGTCTACACCCTTTTCATTAAAATATTTGTCTAATTCAAACTGTATGGCTTAGTGTCCGCCCATGGCAGCAATCGCACCTTTAAGTGCAGGATGAGCATACATAAGAATCAGAGCAACAACAAGCGCATAGATACAAAGAGATTCAATCATTGCGAGACCGATCAGCATATTCACCTGGATTTTACCGGCTGCTTCAGGGTTTCTTGAAATACCGCTCATTGCACCGCTCAGGCCCAAGCCCTGACCAATGCCACAACCAAATGCTGCAATACCAATTGCAAGCCCTGCTGCCCATACACTACCCACTAGAAATTCCATGTTTTACTCCTTATTATAATTTGATAAATAATATAAAAATAACGGGGCTTCTTCCAAATCCCGTAAAACGCTTTATTAATGTGCTTCTTCTATCGCACCTGCAATGTACATGGTGGCCAGTAAAAAAAATACAAATGCCTGTACCAGCGCAACAAACGCACCCAGGGCCATAATCGGCAATGGTGCCAGAAACATGCCGGCCAGCCCCAGAAGTATCCCGACAACCAGTTCATGGCCCATCATATTTCCAAAAAGACGAAAGGTAAGGGAAAGAACCCTTGCTGTATGACCAATAAGCTCAATCGGCAAAAATAAGGGGATCATTGCAGGGACAGGGCCTAAAAAATGTTTTATATATTTAAACCCATGACGCTGGATACCGACAACATGACTCCATGAAACGGCAATAATCGCACAGGCAAGGGTTGTATTAATGTTTGCTGTGGGAGGGAAAAACCCAGGTACCAGTCCCATGAGATTGCCCAGAAGGACAAACAAAAATATGGTTAATACAAGTGGGTAAGATTTTCTTCCCTCATCTCCTGTAACGGTAACCATGAACTCTTCAAGCCCTGAAATCAGAACTTCAAAGACATTCTGTGCCGTTTTGGGAACCATGGAAACGCTTTTCCCAGCCAACCAGCCAAAAAATATTAAAATTACCATGCAAAGCCACATATACGTAACTTGTGGATGTGCAGCAGCCCAGTCTTCCATTCCTATCATTCCGAATACTGAAGTAAGAATCAAATATGGATGTTCCACCTTATACCGCCTCCTTGAAAAATAATCTTGTTAATTCAAGCGCTGTAGCCATAAACATGCTTGCTACAACCACCGATAGACCTGCCAGAAGACCCAACGGATGAACAATATGTTTTGAAATCAGCAGGAATATCAGCATTCCGCTGATCGCAAATCGAATATAATATTTTACCAGGACATTGCCCACAAGCGAACGCCCCTGCTCTGATACGACTTCGGGACGAAACATGTTTTTAAGCGTGTTTTTCAATAAATGAAAATTTATTGCCACAATCAATCCCCCCAGAATGATCCCCAAAGCAAATTTCATAGGGGTCATCATAAGACCAATCATCCCGCCAAACAGCAATAAAATCCAGTTTGAAGTCGTGACAAAATTAACAATTTTTTGAGTATCCTGCATTAAAACTTTCTTCCCTTTTTACCTGCTCTCACGATATTGGTGAATCCAGCTGCGATACCAAATGCCAGACCAACAAACAACAGAACAGGTTCCGTATCAAACTTTTTATCTAGCCAAAGGCCCACAAAAAGACCGATGAAAATCGAAAGTGCCACGGACATTCCAAGGCTGGCAAAATATCCAAGTTCTCTGATGGTTTTACCGGTTTCCTTTTTCATCTATGCCTTTTTAAAACTTCCCATTTAGCCTTCAAAGATCAATTTATCTTGAAAGCAAATACCATATGCTGAATCTCAAGTCAATGTGAAAAAAACATTAAATTATGTTCAAAAACCCCGTATCGCTGTCACGGGTAATTTCACCGATTACCCAGGCGTTCAAGCCATCAGATTTCATTTTTTCCATACATTTTTCCCCCTCTTTTTTATTCAGAGAGAACAACAATCCGCCGGATGTCTGCGGATCGAACATCAGATCAACAAGCGCCCGGTCAACTCCCATGTCAATATGGGTCACTTCTTTAAAAAACGTACGGTTTTTATGGGCACCCGCCGGTACCATACCTATATTCGCAAAATCCAATGCATTTTTTAACATGGGAACTTTTTCAGAATGAAGTGTGATGCATTTTTTTGATCCTTTTGCTATTTCCAGCAAGTGTCCGGCCAGTCCGAATCCAGTGACATCCGTACAGGCATTGATATCAAATTGTGACATGACTTTTGCTGCACCCTTGTTCAACATGGACATGACTGCCACGGATTCTTTAATATTTTCCGTTGAGGCCAGTTTTGCTTTTATGGCGGTTGACATAATCCCGGTTCCCACAGGTTTTGTTAATATAATAGTATCCCTAATTTGTGCCGCGGTGTTAGTCAACACTTTATCCGGATGCACGATACCGGTAACGGAAAGTCCGTATTTGAATTCCTTATCATCCACTGAATGGCCGCCCACGAGAATGGCACCGGATTCATTAATTTTATCCAATCCGCCTCTTAGCGTCTCTGCCAGAATATCCTCTCCCAGATCAGTGCTGGGGAAACAAACGATATTCATCACGGTAATGGGCTCCCCTCCCATGGCATACACATCACTTAAAGAATTAGCAGCAGCAATCTGCCCGAATTCATAGGGATCATCCGTCACCGGTGTTAAAAAATCAAGGGTCTGGATAAGCGCTGTTTGTGAATCCAATTTATAAACTCCGGCATCATCAGGAGAATCAAGTCCCACGATCAAGTTAGGATGAGATTTAACCTTAAGCCCGCCTACAATTCGATCCAGCGTCCCTGGATCAATTTTGGCTGCTCAGCCCGAGGCTTTTACTTTTTGTGTTAAAAAAACTTTGTTCATTTTTTCCATTCTTATACTGCCTCGTTTCAAATTATTATCGTCACTCTCAAAGCCGAATCTCTGTATTAACTCATTGAGATTACACAGGCAAACCTGCCGCTTGTTTCTTCCCCTCGAAAAGAATAAAAAACATCTGTATTACATTTTGTACAGATTTCCATATTTTCAATATGATCTTTTTTCACACCATTATCCATAAGTTGGGCCTCACTCATTTTCCAAAAATTAAAATAATCTTTACCCTTAATTTTATAGCCCCATAGCGTTTTGGGAATCTCATCTTTATAATTTACAAATTCAGAACAACAAGGGCCAAGGGATGGAGAGATACCCGCCATAATATTTCCAGGCTGACACCCAAACTCAAAGATCATTTTGTCCACGCATTTCCCAATAATATTTTTAACACTCCCCCGCCATCCGGAATGAACATTTGCAATCACTTTTTTTTCAGGATCATACAACATCACCGCCTGACAATCGGCAATCCAAATAACAAGAAACACATCTTTCATATCAGTCATAATGCCGTCAGCAGTATAGGCTTCTTTCCCGGGTTGAAAGGTTTCAGACAAATCATTGTCATCCTTTTTCAATACCTGAATATCATCTCCATGAACCTGGTTTAGAAAGACAAGAGGCTTTATCCCCATTTCTCTAATGCCACCTGCCCTTGTAAAAATACCATGGACAATGCCAACACGACTTTTAAACTGCTCAAACTCATAAACTTTGATATCCGCATTTTCCATAATGAAGCCCATCAATTTGACCTATCATTCTTATTATAAAAATATTCATGCCAGATTAAAACAATTTCACCATATAATTTCACTCTTTCATCGTCAATCTTTTTATCCTTGAAAAACCATGTACAAACACCCATAAGGTTGCTATATTCAGGCCCGATTTTATTATTTTCAAAATTGAGGCGGCGGTTGCGGCTCATCTTAAATTATTAAGCAGGAAAAAGAAATCACATATGGAAACAACACATCAACTTTTTTTTCAAAATTCAAACAAGCTTGACCAAATCCCATCCAACAGTGTTAACCTTATCGTCACATCACCCCCCTATCCCATGATTGAAATGTGGGATGACATCTTTTTAAAACAAAATGAATCCATTGGAAAGGCAATTGCCAGACAGAACGGGAATAAAGCATTTGAACTCATGCATAAATCCTTGGATTATGTGTGGGATGAGACATTCAGAGTTTTAAAAAACGGGGGGTTTGCCTGCATTAATATCGGAGATGCCACAAGAACTCTCAAGTCAAATTTTGCGGTTTATCCAAACCATGCAAGAATTCTTCACTATCTTGTCAAAATTGGCTTTACAGCCCTGCCTGAAATTATCTGGAGAAAACAGACCAATGCCCCCAATAAATTCATGGGGTCGGGTATGCTGCCGGCAGGTGCTTATGTCACCCTGGAGCACGAATATATTCTGATTGTAAGAAAAGGCGGCAAGCGTGAATTTGAAAATGATCCTGAAAAAATAAACCGGCGACAGAGCGCCATATTCTGGGAAGAAAGAAATCTATTTTTCTCGGACATCTGGTTTGATATTAAAGGAAGCCGCCAGGGGTTGCTTGATAAGGCTTCCAGAAGCAGAAGCGGTGCATTCCCGTTTGAACTGGCCCTTCGACTGATCAATATGTACTCAGTGAAAGGCGACACAGTTCTTGACCCGTTTCTTGGCACCGGAACCACCATGGCTGCCGCCATGGCTTCTGCCAGGAACTCCATCGGATGTGAAATTGATCATAATCTTTATGACGCTATCCTTAAAATTAAAGATGATATTATTGATTTAGCTAACCTTTATATGGAGAACAGATTAAAGAAACACATTCTTTTTGTAAATGAGAGAATAGAATCAGGCAACCCCTTAAAGCATAAAAACACCCCCTATGGATTTCCTGTCATAACCAATCAGGAAAAAGAACTGGTATTAAATGAATTAACCGCCATTAAAAAGGTAAAGCCCCACACAATGAGAGTCGATTATTGTGACCATCCCCAACCGGCATTCTGCCTGGAATGGGATAAGCCCGGAATAGAAAAAAAATGTTCCGATCTTGAAAAGATAGAAAGTCCTCAATCTGCCACCCGGAAAAAAGACAGGCAATTGGAATTATTCTAGACTGACGTAAAGATCACTGGTTGCAAGGGAATCGTTGATTGGATTCATCGCAATCATACCCCAACTTAACGCCTGTAATAGCTTGACTTTTCACCCTGCTTTGGTTAGGGTATAACCATATTTTGATAAGGAGAAAAAAAATGACCCAAACTGATTCTTTTCTCAAAGACAAACATATACTGGCTGTTGACGATGAATGGGACGTCATTGAAACCATACAGGAAATTCTGGATATCGCAAAGGTAGACATTGCCCAGGACTACGAAACTGCTTCCCAAAAAATTCTTAATACCCAATATGATCTTGCTATCCTCGACATCATGGGCGTCAACGGGATTAAGCTTTTAGAAGAATGTGTAAAAAGAGATATTCCTGCCATCATGCTGACGGCCAATTCATTAAACCCGGAATCCCTGATGGAATCCATTAAAAAAGGCGCTATTTCCTATCTTTCAAAAGAGCATTTAAGTGACCTTGACTCATTAATCAATGAACTTTTAGGCGCGCATAATGATGGTAAACCCACATGGAAACTTCTGTTTGAAAAACTGGGGAATCATTTTAACCAGCGATTTGGAAAAGGCTGGAAAAATGACAACAAAGATTTCTGGAATGACTTTGAGAAAAACTGGGAAGTCTCAAGGGGTATCCAGGAGAGACTGTTACACGATAAGAAGATCATCGATAAAGGGGTATAGACACACATGTTAAACAGGAACCGGGATTCAAGAGAGATTGATCTTTCTTGAATCCCGGTTCCTGTTATCAGGCTGTTGGCACAAACTTTGGCTTTCTTTATAAATATCCCAAAAGCCTGGGCAAAAAGAGGACAACTTCAGGAAAGTATGTCAAAAAGAAAAGTACCCCGATCTGAATCGCCAGAAACGGCATTACCGCCCTTGAGACATAAATAATATCCCTTTTTGCCAGCGCTCCCGTAATAAACAGACTCACCCCCATAGGCGGTGTGCAGTACCCAATGGCAAGGTTTACGGTCATGATGAGCCCGAAATGCATAGGATCGACATTAAAAGGGCCGAGCAATGGCAGGAATACGGGACCCAATATCAATGTTGCGGAAATAATATCCATGAACATACCGATAATGAGCAGCAGGATGTTCATAGCCAGTAAGAAAACAATAGGAGATTGAATACTGGCCACAACAATTTCCGCCACTCTGTTGGGAATATTCTCAAAGGTCAGATATCGACCAAAACAAGTCGCAGATGCCACAATCAGAAGCAAGGTGGCGCTGGTGACAGCAGAACTGACAGTGATTTCTTTTACGACTTTAAACCCCATGGACTTGAAAATAAAAAACTCAACCAGAAACGCATACACACACGCAACGACCGCGGCTTCATTGGCTGTAAACATTCCGGAAAAAATACCGCCGAAAATAATAACAATGAGCATGATTGCCCAGAATCCTTCCTTTAAGATAGCATACAGCTCTTTAAAATTCGGGGCAGGTAATCTGTGGATATCCGTTCTTTTTCTGTAAAGAAGCCAGGTATAAAGACAGACACAGATAATAATAAGGACACCTGGAATAAGCCCTGTCATAAAAAGCCCTTCCAAAGACACATTGCTGATCATGGAATAAAAGATCATACTGATACTGGGCGGAATAATAACCCCGAGGTTTGGTGACGTGGTCATGAGGCCCAAAGTGTAGTTTTCATCATACCCGTTCTTGATAAGGGCTGGAATCATGAATCCGCCAAGGGCAACCACTGTAGCAACCGTGGATCCTGAAATAGCACCAAACAGCCCGCAGCCAATGACTCCGGCCATACCAAGACCGCCGGGCAGCCAGCTGACCAGGGCATTGGCAAGGTTGATCAGTTTTTCAATCATTTTTCCTTTGCTCATGATATTACCGCAAAGGATAAAGAACAGGACCACAACCAGTGTAAATTTATCAAGACTCCGGAAAAGCGTCTGTGCCAGCAGGTCGGGAGGGATATCAAGGAACGCAACAAACCCAATGGTTGCTGTAAAAAACAAGGATAAAAAAACAGGGATATACGTTGTCATAAACCCCAGGAGAACACATAGAATAATCAAGTCGCTGATATGCATGAAAATAAGCCTTTTTATCTATTTCGGGTGGCTTGTTCGAAAATCTTGAATCATTACCTGAATCGTCCTGATAAATACCATCACACCCATTACAGGCATGATGGTATATATAACGACAAGAGGAATCTGCATGATGATCGTTTTCTGGTTTGTCAAATACTGCAGGTGGGTCATTTTATACCCATAGTAAACCATCATGCCGGCAAAAACGAGCATCAGTATATTGGAATAAAATGTCAATCCGGGTTTAAGCCTGGGAAAGATCTGGACAACTGCATCGATTTTAATCATTGCCCTTTGCTTGACTGCCACACTGGCACCCACAAATGTTGAATAGATAATGACGATACGCACCAGTTCTTCACTCCAGGCAAGGGTGTAGTTAAACCCATACCTTAAGACAACGTTGGCAAAAAGAGATAAAAGTGCTGCCATTACAATAATAAAAAGCGTCCATTCTTCAATATGGGTGACAATGGTATCTAATTTTTTTAAAAATTTCCCAAGCATAAACCAAGTCCTGTTAAATGGTTGTTATCAATCAACAATTAACTTATTGCAGCAATACCTGAACCTCTTTTAAGAAATCAGCCGGTTTGTAGGTATCGCCAGGATAAAGCTTATTGATTTCAGGTGCATATTTATCATATACGCCCTTGCTTTGTTCCAATAAAGTTGCCATGTCGGCATCAGACAGCTTGAAAAATTCAACACCGGCTGCTTTTGCTTTTGCGATATTGGTATTTTCTTCCGTGAGTGATTTTATCCGACTTTTTGCACAAACATCATGAACACTGCTAATAAAAGCCTCTCTTATATCAGCGGGAAGCTTTGCAAGCCAGGCTTTATTAAAGATCCAGATAAAAAGTCCCTGGGCATAGTTAATCTGGGTAAAATATTTTGCCACTTCAAATTTTTTGCTTACATTACAGACAGTAAGTGTATGATCCAGACCGGTAATAACACCCTGTTTCAACGCAACCGGAACATCAGGCCATGGCATGGAAACAGGATTGAATCCCCAGTTTCTGTAGCTTAATTGATTAACCGCCGCTTCTGCAATCCTGAACTTTACCTTTTTGGCATCTGCAATATTTCTAACGGGTATGGTGGTTGCCCATCCATAATTTCCATATCCGGTAATATCAAGCCCGGTAATACCCTGATGATCCATTGCCATTAAAAAATGATTAAACGTCTTTGTGTTATTGATAAATTTATCAAGCTTTTCAAAAGAATTCACAAGGAACGGCAGGTTCACAATTCCAAATCTGGGACCAAGATTTGTCGAAGCCACAGAGCTGACTCCCATACCCTGGACAGCGCCCATTTGAAGCATGTTCAGTACTTCCACCTCGCCACCCAGCATGGAATAGGGTTTAAAATCTACATAGACCTGACCATTTGTCCGTTTCCAGACCTCATCGCGGATTTCAAAACCGGCCAGTGTACCCACCAGACCCGGAGTTGATACGTTGGAAACCATACATTTGTATTTTGCGCCTGATGGATCAAAATCAGGTTTCCACTTATCCAATGAGGGTGCCTTTTTTGCAAACACCGGAGCTGTGAACATAAATGATCCAACCATTAAAACAAGCAATAATACTAAAAACGTTCGAAGTTTCATACTGAATTCCTTTTCTTAAGAGTTAAGTTTAATAAAAAATTTATTAATCCAGTTTTTTAAATGCCTCCTTTCTACCAGTAAATTTCTCCCGAAGTTGGGGTTTCATCAGCTTCCCGGTAGGATTTCTGGGAATCTGATCAAAAATAACCTTACGCGGCACCTTATAAAGGGAGAGCTTTGATTTTGCAAATTCGATCACTTCTTCTTCACTCAACTGCCTGCCCTCTTTGATTTGAACGATTGCAAGAACAATCTCCACCAGTCTGTCATCCGGGTATCCGATACAGGCAACATCATCTATATCGGGATGATCCATCAGTGCATCTTCGATTTCAACAGGGAAGATGTTTTCACCGCCACTGGTCACCATATCTTTCATTCGGTCAACAATGTAAAAATACCCGTCTTTATCTCTCTTTAGTAAATCCCCGGTATAAAGCCAACCATTTTTTAATGCTTCCTGCGTTTTTTCCGGATTTGAATAATATTCCCGCATCATTCTGGGGGTCCTGAATATCAGTTCACCCACCTCGTCATCGGGAAGATTCTCTCCTGTGGGACCCACAATTTTTGCTTCAACACCAAAGGTTGGTTTCCCGATAGAACCGGGCCTTGAAAGGACATCTTCCGGATACAGGTTGAACAATCCACCACCACCACCCTCTGTAATACCATAAATATTAGATACGGCACAGGGCAGTTTTTCCACAAGGAGCTTCATAATATCAAATGGCACGGGCTGAGCACCGATTTCCATATATTTCCATGACGACAAGTCATAATCAGAAAGATTAATATCCCCTTTTTCTATGGCATTGAGAACAGCAATTCCAATGGGTACCACAAACAGCATATCCGTGCATTTTTCCTCGGCAATGGCTTCAATGATCCATTTAGGGTCCCGGAAATCCCTTATGATTGTTCCAGTAGCTCCGGTGGCATAAAAAGGCGCCCATAAAAACATGGTGCCACTATGATATAAAGGTAAAAAGAATAAATAATTATCATCTTTTTGAACGAAATAGGTCATGCCATTACCAATGGCCGTATTATTAATCGAAAAATGAGTGTGAAGTACGGGCTTGGGTTTGCCCGTAGTACCTGAAGTGAACATCATAGCAAGGTCGTGATCCCTGTCAACTTCGACGAGTGCATTTGAAGTATCCTGATATTCCTGAATTTTTTTAAAAGCGATCATGTCATCCGGAACATCTTCACCCACACAGATATAATTTTTAATGGTGGTAAGATCTTTTTGAGCAGGCTGGACAACTCCTAGAAATTCAGACCCAAGAATAAATACATTCGGGTTGCAGACTTCGGCCGCATAGAGGATATCAGAACTTTCAAACCGGAAGTTCAAGGGGACTACTACTGCCCCCAGCCGAATAATTGCAAAATATGTCACGAGCCATTCCAGCGAATCTTTCTGAAGGTGCATGACAAAATCACCCTGCTTAACCTTAAGCTCTTTTGCCAAAAAGTTGGCTGTCCGATTGATCTCGCCGTTAAATTCCTGCCAGGTAAATGATCGTCTTTGACCCGTAGCCGGGGTTCGTTCGATCAGGCAAACCTTGTCAGGAATATGTCGAGCATGAATTGAAGCGTAACCTGAATAATTCAATGATGTTCTCCTTTATTTTTAATAAATACTATTTTTCCTGCCTCATATCTCCCTTTTTTAATATTTTTTACTCAACTATATACTTATTACTTATAAACTTTAAAAATTAACTTTATCCAACCCTTTTAATCCAAGAATTTGTCTTGCCTCATCAGATGTTGCCGGCTCAAGGCTCATTTCTTTGGCGACCCGTTTGATCATATTCACCTGATCCGCACTTGCTTTTGCCATAATGCCTTTGCCTGCATAGATGGAGTCTTCAAGCCCCACTCTTACATTCTGTGCCCCCATTGCAATGGCAGTCGTGGTGATGGGAATCTGGAATCTTCCACCGGCTGCAACCGACCAGGTAAAATTTTCTTCTCCAAGCACTTCTTTTGCCTCATCATAAATCAACACCAGATGTTTAACCGAAGGGGTCATCCATCCCACCATGGGGCCGAACACAAACTGGAGATGAACGGGTGGTTTTAAAAGATTTTCTCCCAAAAGCCAGGACACGTAACTGATATGACCCAGTTCATAAATTTCGATTTCAGGTTTGGTATCAATCTCAAGAAACGTTTTACCATAAATCATGTCATCATTAAATGTTGGCCTGAAAGTTACATTTTTACACAATTCAAGATATTCTTTTTCCCATTCATGTTTAAACTCTTTAAAGCGGCCTGCAATCTGGAAAATACCAAAGTTAAACGGCGCAGGA
>JAFCZY010000170.1 GCA_019314105.1 Deltaproteobacteria bacterium | reverse complement strand
GAAGACAAGAATAGAAACAGATACCATGGGGGATATTCAAGTCCCTTTTGATAAATACTGGGGGGCACAGACTCAGAGGTCTTTAGATTACTTTAAAATCGGAAGTCAGAAAATGCCTTTGGAGATCATCCGGGCCTTTGGGATATTGAAAAAAGCGGCTGCCATTGTGAATTATGACCTTGGCGTGTTGTCCCGGGAAAAAAAAGATATCATTATCCGAGTCTGTGATGAAATTATTCAAGGCGCCCTTGATGACCATTTTCCCCTGGTTGTCTGGCAGACCGGGTCTGGTACCCAGTCCAACATGAATGTAAATGAAGTCATTGCCAACAGGGCTCATGTGTTGCTTGGCAATGAGCTTGGAAAGGGAAAGCGCCTTGTTCATCCCAATGATGATGTGAATATTTCCCAGTCTTCAAATGATACGTTTCCTACCGCCATGAATATGGCAGCCTGTAAGATGCTGTCTGATCGGACAATTCCTTCTATCGAGGGATTGAAGACGTCTTTGGAAAAGAAAGCTATGGCATGGAAAGATATAGTAAAAATTGGGCGGACGCACCTGATGGATGCAATTCCTCTGACCCTGGGCCAGGAATTTTCAGGATATGCGTCCATGCTGGATCATGGTCTTAAAGCCCTGGATCATACGTTATCCCATCTGTCTGAACTGGCACTGGGCGGGACAGCTGTGGGAACGGGTCTGAATTCACCTGAAGGATATGACAAAAAGGTGGCACAAACCATTGCCGACCTGACAGGTCATCCCTTTGTGACCGCACCCAATAAATTTGAATCTTTAGGCACCCATGATGCCATTGTCGCAACTCACGGGGCACTGAAAACCCTGGCGGTCAGTCTTATGAAAATTGCCAATGATATTCGGCTTCTGGGCTCAGGGCCGCGATGCGGCATCGGTGAGCTGCTGCTGCCGGAAAATGAACCCGGGTCCTCCATCATGCCGGGAAAAGTGAACCCCACTCAGGCCGAGGCGTTGACAATGGTGTGCGCCCAGGTCATGGGCAATGACGTCACCATCAACATTGGCGGATCAAACGGGCATTTTGAACTCAATGTATTCAAGCCGGTGATTATTTATAACTTTCTGGAATCGGCACGACTGCTGGGGGATGCAGCCTCATCGTTTAAAAATAATTGTGTGGACGGCATGGAACCCAATTATAAAAATATTGAAAAACACCTTCAGGAATCACTTATGCTGGTGACAGCCTTGAATCCCCACATCGGTTATGAACAGGCAGCCAGGATTGCAAAAAAAGCCCATCAGGAGAACAAAACCCTGAAACAGGCAGCCCTTGAGCTGAAACTTGTATCAAAAGATCAGTTTGAGCAATGGGTGGATCCCCAAAAAATGACCTGGTGACTGAGTTTGCATAGAGGATAAAGAACCATGAAAGTGATACTCTTGATGGCTGTTACGGCAGACGGGATGATTGCAAGGAATTCCATGCAAAAGATAGACTGGACCGGAAAAGTGGATAAGAAATATTTTGTCCGTATCACCCGGGAAGCAGGGGTCATGATCATGGGGTCTAAAACATTTGATACCATTGGAAAAGTCTTGCCGGGACGCAAAAATATTGTCATGACAAGGGATAAAACAAGGATCAGCCGGGACAAGGATTTGATATTTACCAGCCAAATACCAGGGGAGATCGTAAGTGACCTTCAGGTCCAGGGGTTTGAGTCGGTGGCACTCATCGGCGGATCCGTTATGAACACGCTTTTCATGAAAAAAAATCTGATAGACGAGATTCATGTTACGATGGTTCCAAGGCTTTTTGGGAAGGGGCTGTCCCTGTTTAACGAAACCCTGGATATCCGGTTGGAATTGATGGATATAGAAAAAATTGATAAAAGCCACGTTTTATTGAAATACAGGGTAAAAAAATAAATTTATTGAAGAAGGAAGACCTATGCTGGACAAAGATGAAAGGCAGGAAATCATTGCACTTATCAACCGCGAAGTTATCCCGGCCCTTGGCTGCACCGAGCCTGTGGCAGTTGCCCTGGCAACGGCCAGATCAAGAGAAGTCCTTGGAGAGTTTCCTGAAACAATAGAAATTTTTGTCAGTGGCAATATTTATAAGAACGGAATGGGGGTGGTTATCCCGGGCACCGGGATGATGGGTCTGCCTATCGCAGCAGCCCTTGGTGCAGTATGCGGCAATTCAAAAGATGGGCTTGAGGTGCTAAAACAGGTGAACGATAAATATCTTGAAACAGCCCGCCGGATGGTGGATGAAAAACGCCTTGATATCAGGATAAAGGATGGGACAGATAATTTATATGTTGAAAGCATCTGCAAGGCAAAAGACCGTACCTGTAGAACTATTATTTCCCATCGTCATACCAATATCATTTATGTTGAAAAAAATGGAAAAGCTGTTTTTCATGGAACTGAAACCCCTTTAACTGCGGAAACACCTGCCACGAAAATTAATCTTTGTGTTGCAAAAGTTTATGAATTTGCAAGCCAGGCACCGCTTAATGAGATTAAGTTTATTCTGGAAGGCGCCAAACTCAATGAAGCCATTTCAAAAGAAGGTCTGACAGGAAAATACGGTCTCAAAACCGGTGCGATCATACAGAAAAATATCACAAGAAAATTTATTGCCGATGACCTGGCATCCCATGCCATGTCCCTTACGTCAGCCGCATCCGATGCCCGTATGGATGGATGCACCCTGCCCGTGATGAGTAATTCCGGCAGCGGGAACCAGGGCATCACCACCATCCTTCCCGTGGTTGCCGTGGCTCAAAAGACAGATGTCTCAGAGGAAAAATTGATCCGGGCCCTCATCCTGAGCAATTTAATGGCCATTTATATCAAGCAATTTGTTGGTCAGCTAACTGCGTTGTGCGGCGTTTTGACGGCATCAACCGGGGCTGCCTGTGGGATCTGCTACCTTTTGGGCGGGAATCTGGATCAGATCGGCGGTACCATTAAAAACATGGCTGCCAGCATCACCGGCATGATATGCGATGGCGCCAAACAGGGATGCGCGCTTAAAGTATCCGCTGGTGTCAGTTCGGCTGTTTATTGTGCGCTTCTGGCCATTGAAGGCAGCTTTGCCGCCCATACCGATGGGATTATTGCCGAGGATGTAGATCAGACTGTTCGAAACATAGGAGAACTTGCCACAAAGGGTATGCTTGAAACCGATCGGCATATAATCAACACCATGATTTCAAAATAATAATTTTGTATAGTCGATGATACTATTTATAGATGGCAGTGTGAATCCTCAATTAAAAATTGGATATGGGGCATATCTCACTGTACCTGAAGAAGAACTTTCGTTGGATTCGGTGAAAACGAGCGTGAAAGTGAAAAAATTTGAGCAGACGTCTTCAACAAAACTGGAATTGCAGACCTTATTATGGGCGCTGAGCGATATTCAGGCACTGGGACACAGGGTGATGGTGTATACGGATTCTCAAAACATCATCGGTTTGCCGGGAAGGCGTGACCGGTTTGAGCAGAATGATTACCGGACAAAAAAAAACAACCGTATCAAAAATTATAAGCTGTATCAAAAATTTTATAAAAAGGTCGATCAATTGGACTGTGAATTTGTTAAAGTACGGGGACATAAGGTATCGACTCAAAAAGATAAGATGGACAGGCTTTTCACACTGGTGGATAGAGCGTCAAGGAATGCGCTGAGGAGAGATAATCAATGACAAATAGCGACCATTACATAAAACTGGAAAATATGATGCATTCCGCACAGTTTGTGCAACTGGCCGGTGCCAGGGTTAGTATAAAAAAAGGAGAGGCATGCATCACTCTGCCGGTAAGAAAGGAGCTCTACCACGCCGCAGGCGCCATGCACGGCGCATTATATTTTCTTGCATTAGACAATGCAGCATTTTTTGCGGCTAATTCCCTGGTTGAAGATGTCTTTGTCTTAACAACCAGTTTCACAACCTATATTACCCGCCCTGTATCAGAAGGTATTGTAAAATCAATCGGTAAGGTTGTTAATCAGAATCACTCCCAGTTTATCTGTGAATCAATTTTGTATGATTCAAATGACAAAGAGATTGCCAGAGCTACCGGTATTTTTGTCAAGAGCAAGATACCCTTATCAGATAAAATCGGGTATAAATAAAGGGTATAGAGGATGAAATATAAACGCAAAGAACTTTGTCGAATCAGAACAATCACAACATTTTTGGTTCTTAAGAAGGACAGATCCACATGGAAAAACACTATTTTAGGGGCGACCCGGTTTTGCAATGATCTGTCACAAGAATTTATGGGAAATGGCTATCTTGTTCAATCCATAAGGATCGTCACCAATCCGTTTGGAGAATACCTGAACACGGACAGCATAGAAGCTGCGACTTCAGATTTGGAAATTCTCAGTCACCTTTTAACCGCTTCTGATACGTCAAATCTTAGAATCCGGTTCGCCATAGGTGAAGCACGAACAAAACAAGAAATATCACTTCTTCCCGAGCTGATAAGAGACTATGGTGATTTATGTAATGCGTGTGTCAACGTTGGAGTGGATGAATTCGGTGTGTTGGATAACCCGTTGATTCATTCTTCCGCACTTGCTGTATCCCAAATAAGCAGGTTGACGCCGCGAGGTGAAGGGAACTTTAATTTTACAGTGAATTTTAATTGTGCCCCCTTGATACCTTATTTCCCGGCCGGTTATCATCGAAAGGAGCTTGGCAATTGTTTTGTGGTGGGGCTTGAAACACCCGATCTGCTGGTAACTGCCTTGCAGGAATTTAATGAAACCAATTCTCTTGGAAATCATAATGATTTATTTAAGGGATACTATGAGATCTTGAGTTCAGCACTTCAACATCATGTTTCTAATGTGAAATTAATTATAGATGGATTTGATAAGAATACGAATTTCTCATTTTCAGGTATTGACAGTTCTGCTGCGCCGTCAAAGGAGTGTTCTTCTATAGTGGAAGTCTATAAACGTTTAGGCGT
>JAFCZY010000169.1 GCA_019314105.1 Deltaproteobacteria bacterium | reverse complement strand
AAACACACAAAGCCCTACTTCAAACAGCAGAGATGAGGTTCCCTGGGAATAAAATATCGGATAGGGCAGTCGCCAGGGGCGGCCGACATCATAGTGCAGCGCCAGAACAACAAGAGCATAGCCCAAAAATGCGGTCAGAATAGCCGGGCGGACGGCTGAATGGAACCTTTTCAGTCCAAATATATAACAGGCCGCAGATGTGACATACCCACCTGCTGCAAGGGCGACACCACACAATAGATCAAATCCGATCCATATCCCCCAGGGGTTGGTATTATCAAGGTTGGTTACCGCACCCAGACCCATCGTAAATCTGAGAATGGTTAGCACAAGTCCCCCCACAAGAATGATACCGGTCACCACATTAAATACGGTAAATTTTTTATTTTCAGACATCTGGCTATCCAAATCCATTTTATTCCTCCTGTTTGCCTTTTTCAGCTTCTTCCAGCGCTTTTTTTACTTCAAAATTGATGGCAGCTGTTTTCTCTTTGGTCATTTTCTCTCTGAGCACTTCTATCTTTTGATTCATTTCTTCATTGGCCTGAACGCTTGCTGCCTGCAATGCATCTTCTTTTTCTTCTTTGGCTATCTTATCTTTTCTCTTGGAAATGGCATATACGCCGGTCAATAATACCGGCCAGAGCCCCACAACGATGGGGACCGCTGAAAGTGGTCCAGACGTCAGTTCAGGCGCTGATATTGTTCCTAAGTCTTCTCTCATACCAATGGTTTCAAAGGGTTTCCCGGAAAGATAAAGCCAGCTTGTCCCGCCCATTTCATGTTCGCCATACACATGATCCACATATTGATCAGGATGCTTTTGAATTCTGGATCTGGCAATTTTTATCAGCGCTTCTCTTTCTCCAAAAATCAAGGCTTCTCTGGGACAGACTTCCACACAACCCGGAAGTTTGCCTTCTTTTAAACGAGGCGCACATAGGGTACATTTTGTCACTTTTGGTGTAAGAACATTATCATACTCATAGGCGGGGATCTCAAAAGGACATGCTACCATGCAATACCGGCATCCTACGCACAAAGACGCATCATACACAACCGGGCCTTCCGGTGTTTTTTTTAATGCCTTAACAAAACAGGCAGAGGCACAAGCCGGTTCAAGACAATGGTTGCATTGTTTTTTTACAAAAACTTTTTCATCAGCACCAAACTGGTTGACAACCGTAAACGCATCCGCCTGAGTCCGCCGGTTTTTATCCAGGATACTTAAATCGTCAAACGGCTTCTCCGGTTGCGGCAAATCATTTACCGTGTTGCAGGCCTGTTCGCATTTTCGGCATCCAATACACAAGGTTGTATCATGCAAAACCCCTGAGCTTCCCGGATATCCGTTGAAATGTTTGTTTGCGGCACCATAGGCTTTTGTCAGGGAACCAGTGGTGGTGGCACCGATAGCCGCTCCAAGTGAACCCAAAAACTTTCTACGAGAAATAGCCATAATTTTACCCTTATTATTTATATCCTTTAAAACTTTTATTTCTTTTTCTCATGACATTTAATACAATCCGTTGCTGCGACAGATTTAACGTCCATTTTCTGATGACAGGTGATACACTGGCCATGATAGGCACCTTTCAATCCCGGTCTGCCATCCAATCCTTCACCTATGGCCGGGCCTTTTTTACTGTGACAGGATGCACATTTAGGGGGCTCGGGCGTTTTAGGGCTATTGTGATGGCATCCCATACACAACCCGGCCTGATCCGTGTGAAACACCTTGGCCATATTGCTTTTTTCAACTCTTAAAGATATCGCCTGAACCATTTTTCTATGGGGGAACTGGCTTGGCATATACTCATTGGCTAACACATCGATAACGACTGTTTCAGGAATTTTGTCTTCTTCAACCCGATTGTATTCTTTCGACAAATCAGTTAATGCCTTTCTTGCAACTTCCTTGGAATCCATGATCTCTAATTGTGCCTGCGGCAAATTATGGCATATTTGACATGAGTCGGAATTATCCTTTTTAGCGGGGAGCTGAAAATGGCAACCGGCACAATCTGAATTTTTTGTAAGTGTCTTATGACATCCCATACAACTTCTATCACTGCCAGGATTATGCATCGCTTGTTCAAGACTGACAAACCCGCCCTTTGAATCTCCTCCGTCTGTCTTATGACAGTCATTACATTTTTTTAATGTTTCATGGTGACATACTTTACAGCTTTCAGCCCTTGTTTCATGCCCTTTGTGGTTAAACGCCACACCCTTCATGTAATTTTTTGTCCCCTCACCCCCAATCTGCCAACCTGTCATAGCGACTTCATCCGGCTGATTCCGTTTGAGCCGAGGAATATCAGTCCTTTTTTTAATCTTCAGTTGTTCTTTTTTATCATGACAGCCATTGCAGGTTACGGGTCCGGCTTCTGTCTTTTCACTTTTCAAAGTTTGATGACATGTTACGCAAGCATTATGAGAGGCTTGTCGAATCGGTTTTATATTGTCCTGTTTTTCCGATTTATGGCAATAGGCACAGGATTCTTCCTCACCCTTGAGATAAAATATCTCTTTTGTTTTTTCATTATATTTATGATGACATGCACTGCAATTATCTTTATTTGCCGTATCCTTAGTCTTAATCCGGTCTGAATTTTCATGGACAAAATGAAGCGATTTATCAAAATTTAATTTTGTCCAGGAGGATTCTATAGGTTCTTTTGCGACATGACAGGATCGGCAGTCCGCCGTAAGAGGCCCTGCTTTTTCACTGGATGCTTTTTTCTCCACATGACAGGCAATGCATTCGTCATGATACAACTCCATGGACGCTTTTTCGGTTGTCCTTTTGAATTCAAAGACAAAACTACCCTCTTTTTCAATATGACAGGTTGCGCATTTTCCTTCAACCGCCTGGGTGTGAAGATCATGCAGAAAACCGACTGTCGGCATTTCTTCTTTGCTTAATTCCGCTCCAAGCTGAATCGTAATATGATCCACTCTTTTATCATCGTCACTCTTTTTAATAGTGGTTTGCCCAATAAAGGGAAACAAAAAGAACAAGACAATGATCGCAAAAATAATCAGCTGAAATGGTTTAATTTTTGACATGTTTCAATCCCCTGATTGATTTATAAAACTCAATTTCAATAACCCAACTAAATCGATAGGATTATTTCCTACTATTCTTCTATGATTAAGTCAAGCAAAAAATTGACCTCTTTTATACTTGCTTTATTAAGCTTTTCTAAGTATTATTTTTTGTTTAAATTCAAGGTATTGATTGGATGAAATTTTTCAGTCAAATACTGATTTGAAATGCTGCTTAAAATAGTGAGATATAGAACAGGAGGAAAAAATGGCAAGAATTGTAGCTCGTGAAGAGATGGCTCAGGGAACCATTATTCTTAACGAAATCGAGGCATCCCGCATATCACAAAAAGCCAAACCCGGGCAATTCGTGATACTTCAAGCCGATGAAAAAGGAGAGCGCATCCCCTTAACCATGGCAGATACAAACCCGGAAAAAGGCACCATCACCATTATTTATATGGTAGTTGGAAAATCCACAGCCCGATTTAAAAATTTAAAAATTGGCGATGACTTTTATGCCTTAATTGGTCCTCTTGGAACGCCGACGCATGTTGAAAAGGTCGGAAAAGTGGTCTGCGTTGGCGGCGGAACCGGAATTGCGGTTCTTCATCCCATTGCCCAGGCGCTAAAAAAAGCTGGCAATGAAGTAACCACCATATTGGGCTCCAGAAGCTATGATCTATTAATCATGGAAGAGCAAATGAGAGCTGCATCCAACCATTTTCATATTTGTACAGATGACGGATCCCATGGCCACCATGGATTTGTGACGGATGTAATGAAAGATATACTGGAGAAAGAAGATATTGACCTTGTTGTTGCCATAGGTCCCATCCCCATGATGAAATTCTGCAGCCTGATCACCAAAGAAAAGAATGTCAAGACCCTTGTCAGCCTTAACCCGATTATGGTGGATGGCACGGGTATGTGTGGCTGCTGCCGCGTAACCATAGGCAATGATACAAAATTTGCCTGCGTGGATGGCCCGGAATTTGATGGTCACAAAGTGGATTTTGATGAACTGGCCAAGCGCCTGGCTTCTTATCTTGATGATGAAAAGAAAAGCCTGGAAGCCTATGAAAAATGCAACACACAATAAAATATACCATCACGGTTGGTTATAGGGAGGGATAAATGGTAGATAAGAAATCGAAAAAAATAAAAGTACCAAGGGCAAGAATGCCTGAACAGGACCCAAATCTAAGAAGAAGAAATTTTGATGAGGTCCCATTAGGACTTACCCCTGAAATGGCCATACTGGAAGCCTCACGATGCATGCAATGCAAAAAACCGCTATGTGTGGAAGGATGTCCGGTTTCCGTTAAAATACCCGAATTTATTAAATTAATTGCTGAAGGTAACTTTTCCGGCGCTACAAAAAAATTATGGGAAACAAATGCACTTCCGGCGGTTTGCGGACGTGTCTGCCCCCAGGAAGATCAATGCGAGGGACGATGTATCGTCGGCAAAAAAGGCGATCCCGTTGCCATTGGATATCTTGAAAAATTTGCCGCTGACTGGGAACGGAAAAATGGAGCGGGTGAATCCCCTTCTGTTGCTGAAAAAACCGGAAAAAAAGTGGCGGTCATTGGTTCGGGCCCATCCGGTCTTACGGTTGCCGGTGACCTGTTACTTAAAGGGCACGAGGTCACCATTTTTGAAGCATTTCATAAACCCGGCGGTGTGCTGGTCTATGGCATTCCCGAATTCAGACTTCCAAAAGAAATCGTTGCTTCAGAAGTTGCCGCACTTGAAAAAATGGGGGCAAACATTGAATGTAATTCTGTGGTTGGTGCTTCCGTCACCATTGATGAACTGTTTGAAGAGGGCTATGACGCGGCCTATATCGGCGTGGGAGCAGGCCTGCCAAGATTTATGAACCTTGCAGGGGAAAACATGATTGGCATCTATTCAGCGAACGAATATCTGACCCGTACCAACCTGATGAAA
>JAFCZY010000168.1 GCA_019314105.1 Deltaproteobacteria bacterium | reverse complement strand
AAGGCCGGGTGCATTCACTTAAGTTTTGGCGTTGAATCCGGATCGGAAAAAATCCGGAAGGTGCTTGGCAAACCCCTAAAACAAGAAAAAATCATAACCGCTTTTTCCCTGACCACTTCTTATGGCATCCTGCCCCGTGCCTATTTTATTTACGGCTCACCCGGAGAAACAGATCAGACCCTGCAGGAAAGCATTGACCTTTTAAATATCATCCGACCCTTGAGTGCCATATTTTATCTGCTGGTTATCTTCCCGGGAACCCATCTGTATCAAAAAGCGATCAACCAGAATTTAATATCCGATGATATCTGGCATCAGAAAGTAGAAGACCTGCCCTGGTTTGAAGTGGATGACCATCTTGATTTCGCCAAAGTGCAGGTATTTGGCAACACATTAAGATCTGAATTTTATACCCATCTTGATACCTTTGCGCAAACAATAGAACTGGTGGACATAAAAGAACTGGCCCCTTTTCATGCGGATTTCCTGTCACGACTGGCCATGACATTTTCCCATGGTGAATATGCCGACGACACCCGGATAAAAAATCAGGACAAAACAGCACAATTGTTATATAATAGGTCGTTATCATATGCACCGAATTCCAGAGCATTTTTAGGACTTGCCATGCTGCACCAGAAACAAAAAAATTTTAATGACGCGATTTCCGTTCTGGAAAAAGGATTGGATCATTCACCTGAAAACAAAGATTTAAATGTCTGCATGGGGGTTAGCCTGATGAATAAAAAACAATTTAAAGCGGCATTGAACTTCTTTGAAACGTTCAAAGAACGCCCTGAAATAACCCCCTATATCAATCTTTGTCATCAAAAAATATCAGGATGCTAACATGACCGAAATATCAAAGTATAAACTTGCCAATATTCAAGCGAAAGAGATGAAACTTCGGGCAAAGCGCCATGAAATCCTTGTCAACGAATCTGAAAAATCTCTGGATATGATCCTTGATGCCCCGGCACCTGCCACGCTGATACAGTCTTTCCCCGATCAGGATCTCTATTATCTCATGCACAAAATCGGTGTGGATGATTTTATTCCTGTCTTGTCCCTGGCGACATCAGAACAATGGGAATATATCCTGGATGTGGAAGTCTGGGACAATGACCGGCTTGACCTTGAATTTATGACAAAAACATTTGATCTGCTTTTCCAGGCTGATCCCAAAAGGCTTTTGCGATGGGTTATCAAGGAAAAACCGGATTTTTTTGAATTCTATCTGTTTAAAAACATGGATATCTATATCTATGTCAGGGAACATGACAATCCAGCACCCGAAGATTTTGATGATTATATTACCCTTGATGATAAATTTTATTTCAGATTTCCGGATAAACCCCAAACAACTGACGAAGCCACAGATAAGACCGCAGATGACGACAGCCCAAAACCCGAAGACAAACAGGATGCCTGGGGATTAATCGAAAAAATGGTACGAACGGTGGGTCTTTCATGGACTTTTACTTGAAACTCAATCCGTACTGCCGGCTGAAGTTGAAGAAGAACAGTTCCGGCTTAAAAATGTTCGGCTGGCTGAAAAAGGATTTTTGCCCACCCATGAAGCCGTTGGCATTTATCAGCCCACCCGTCTTTCTTCCCTTCGAAAACGACCGGATAATTCTCTTTTCAAACAAGAACCGTTTGATCCGGATATTCCCTTACCCCCCCAGTTTTTCTCCGAGTTTATTGAAGGAGATGACCTGTTTGTGACATCCCTTAAATTTTTCGATCCTGAAGCCATGCTTCATCTGGAGTCCGAACTTGCCGCATTGATTAATAAAATTATTTCTGCGGATAAACTAAAAATTCAATCCAGAGACATTCTGGAAAAAGCTATTAAAAAGGCCTGTGCCTATCTAAATCTCGGGCTTGAAGTCATTCTGAAAGGAAATTGCAAACCTGAACTTGCCAAAGAGGTCATCCAGGAATATTTTCTTGAAGATCTCTTCAGAACCGGATCACGGGCGGGCATCAAGCTGAAAACAGAATCAATCAACTGGTTTAAACAAAGCTTTGCAAACAAAAACGACCTTCCCTTAAGTTTCTTTGGAGAACATTATTTAGGCGTGATCGGCGGCCTATTCCTTGATCGTCCATTATATTATGATAATTATGCATCCGGTAGTGCATTATATCGGAATTTCAAATCCCTTTCAGATGTTTTCCAAACCAGCCGCGCCCTGGAACAGGTCATTGCTCTGGATACGGTTCTGGACAACTTAAATGTAGATGTCACCTCTTTTGAAAAAGGTGTATTAACCTATAAAACATTAATTTTAACGCTATGGGCAAAAGACCGGCTGAATCTGCCACCCACCCTTGAACCGATTGATACACACGTCTTCAAAGACTTTTTCATCGCCCTGTTTTCAAAACCTGACTCAGATACAACCGATCAGATACAATTAAATGACCTGATCACCTGGACATCTGAAGCAACCGGTATAAACGAATCAAACCTGGCAGAAGAATTTCTCGAGGTTTTAACCGATTTAATCAAAGAACTTGAAGAAGAATATAATGCCGTTGATCCGAAAAATATTGATCCCAGATTTATCCCTCATTTTTTGTTATTTTAACAATACCCCAAATGAGCCAAATCCACTGCCTAATTTTTTGCACTCTTCCGAGCCAAAATCAAAAACTGATTTTCACATTGATGAAAAAACGAATTAGCTGAGAATAAATTTTAATTGTGAATAAAATAAATCTAAGGTACAATTAGTGTATTATATTAGACGTTCGTACCGCTTTTTAAATGTTATAGGCGAAAAAATAAACGGGAGATTTAGAATGCAATCAATAACAATAAACATCAATAATGAAAAATTAGCTGATAAAGTTATGTGGTTTTTAAAGCATTTAAAAAATGATGGGTTAGAAATCGTTTCAAAAGAAGATATGGATGATTTGAAATTATTAAAGGCTACAAGAAAAGAAAAATCTATCCCATTTGATGAGTATCTGGAAAATGGAAATTAATATTCGCAGAAGCGCCATTAAAGATCTAAAAAAACTTGACCGTAAAAACAGAGAAAAAATTCATTTGAGAATTTTAGAATTAAAAGAATTCCCTAATATCTCTAATATGAAAAAATTAACAAACTTTGAACCAGCCTATCGTCGTAGAGTTGGGGATTATAGAATCTTGTTCGATGTATTGGAGAATACGATTGAAATAGGTAGAATCTTACATCGAAAAGATAGTTACAAATAAAATATTATAAATATCAAATTATCCTGATACTCAATGGGTTGGTAAATTGCTGGCCACAAAACAAAATCAGTGTCCGATAGGTATAATTTAGTGGTACGCCCGGCCCGATTCGAACGGGCGACCTATGGATTCGAAGTCCAGCGCTCTATCCAGCTGAGCTACGGGCGCACAGGTTTATGAAATTGATATTCACTTTTAGAAAAAATGGGGTGAGTGAAGGGGCTCGAACCCTCGACATCCAGGACCACAACCTAGCGCTCTGCCAACTGAGCTACACCCACCGCAAAAAACTTTCCTTAATTATCAGAATTAGATTTATTTTTCAATCCTTTTTTGATGGGGTCAGAAATTAGAATCATATTTTACATTGACCTTAAAGTGTTGTTTGACTATTATCTTGCGTATAAAACATTCTATTAAAAGGATTTAAATAATGAATACTTTTTTAATATTTGTGGTCAGGCTTATTTTGGGGCTTGTATTTGGTATCTTCCTTATCCGGATGTTCAGGCCGGAATGGGGAATTTACCATGGGATTGCCACAGGGCTTGTCCTAGTCGCCTTGGCGTATGGCATGGCATTGTTCAGAAAAAAGAAACAAAAATAAAAACTTAGGATCTGTACCCATTGGAAAAAAATATTATTTTAGGAACTGCAGGACACATTGACCACGGCAAAACAAGCCTTGTCAAGGCATTGACAGGAATTGAAACTGACCGGTTGAAAGAGGAAAAAGAACGAGGTATTACCATTGAACTTGGATTTGCCTCACTTGATCTTCCCAACGGACAGCATATCGGCATCGTGGATATGCCGGGCCATGAAAAATTTGTAAAAAATATGGTGGCCGGTTCCAGTGGAATTGATGTGGTCACAATGGTGATTGCGGCTGATGAGGGCGTCATGCCCCAGACAAGGGAGCATATGGAAATCTGCAACCTTATGGGGATTGAACAGGGGATAATTGCCTTGACCAAAATAGACATGGTGGATGAAGATCTTTTAGCGCTTGCCCTTGAGGATATCAATGATTTTGTCCAGGGCACTTTTCTTGAAGACAAGCCCATTATCCCTGTCTCCTCTGTCACAAATGAAGGGCTTGATGGATTTATCAAAACCCTTGAAACTATTTGCAGCGGCCTTCCTGCAAGAAAATTTTCCTCTATTTTCAGACTGCCGGTGGACCGTGTTTTTTCAATGAAAGGCTTTGGCACGGTGATTACCGGGACACTGACTTCCGGCAGTATCCATGTCGGAGATGACATCATGGTCTATCCCAGACAGATTATTTCTAAGGTCAGGGGTATCCAGGTTCACGGTTCAGGGGTCGATACAGCAGGCCCAGGCACCAGAACAGCCATTAATTTCCAGGGGCTTGATAAAGAATCAGTCAATCGGGGCGACATTTTATCCACACCGAACACCTTGATTGAAAGCTATATGGTGGATGCTCATTTCCTCTATTTAAAAAGTAATGCAAAACCTGCTAAAAACAGAACCAGAGTAAGATTTCATTATGGGACCAGTGAAATACTGGGATATCTGATACTGCTTGACAGAGAAGAACTGCTGCCCGGAGACGAGGCGCCCGTTCAATTCCGCCTTGAGTCCCCTGTCTGCTGTATCAAGGATGACAGATATGTCATTCGAAGTTATTCACCCGTAAAAACCATTGGCGGCGGTACTATATTAAATCCAGCCTCTCAAAAGCACAAACTGTTTGATGCAACTGTCATCCAGGGACTGGAAAACCTGTTATTGGATGATCATGAACAGACCATTACTTTTTTTCTTTCGTTAAAAGGATACCAGGGGCTGTCCTTTCCCGAATTGCGTGTTATGACCAATATCCCGGATAAAAAATTGAACGCAGGGTTACAGAAAATGCTTGCCAGACAAGAAGTGATCCTGATTGATAAAGAAAAACAGATTTATATAAATGGCGACTTTTTAAATAACTTTAAAGAAAAAATTATCCAAAAACTTGAGGTCTTCCACGCGGACAACCCTTTAAAAGAGGGCATGCCGACCCAGGAGCTTAAATCCAAATTCCAATATATTGATGATGCAAAGTTTTTTAATATTCTTTTTACAAAATTATCCAAAGAGAACCTCATTGTTCTGGATAAAAATATTGTAAAATTATCTCATCATGAAGTGGCGCTTCAGGTTGATCAGCAGGAAGTCAAAGAAAAAATCAAAAAAATTTATCAGGCATCGGGATTGACACCGCCTTTTTTCAGGATCATCTGCCAGGATCTTGATATTGATAAAAAAAATGCCACCGATGTTCTCCATATGTTGATTGATGAAAAATCCATTATTAAAACAAAAGATGATCTCTACTTTGATGCCAGGGAAATCGAAAAGCTTGAACAAAAGCTGATCGCATTCTTAAAAGAACATGAATCCATCACCACCCCTGAATTTAAAGGCATGACCGCTGTATCCAGAAAATTTGTCATCCCCTTAATTGAATACTTTGACTCTACAAACCTGACCATCCGGGTGGAAGACACACGGCAGCTGCGGCGGAAAAGCTAAAATATTTTTTGGGAAAAAGCTTCTACGATACTGTTCAGTCGGGATTTTCCGTCCAATGTCAGTGCAAAATTACGACCCGCAAAATAACCCAAAGATGCTTCAAGAATAGAATCTAAAACATCGCTGAATTTCTTTTGAAACGATTGATGAAACAGGGTTTGAAATTTTTCAACATCCAGGCCCTCAAGGGTGCGAAGCCTGAGCAGAATCATCTCCATCATTTTCTGCTCACCTGTCAAGGTTTCCAGATCTTCAACCGGAAGATTACCAGAGGCCAACGCCTTTACATAGGTATCAATACTTTGATAATTCCAGCTTCTTGTTTTCCCATCATAAGAATGGGCAGCCGGTCCGAACCCGTAGTACGAGATCATATCCCAATATTTTGAATTGTGCTGTGACCGGTTTTGCTTCCCTTTTGAAAAATTGGAAATCTCATATTGTTCATAGTGATGGCGGCCTAAAAATTGGGACGTCTTTTTAAATAGCGTTAACATGGCCGTACTGCCAAGGGGATCGAACAATCCTTTTTTTAATTTTCCATCAAGGGGGGTGCCGGGTTCAATGGTAAGCATATAACAGGACATATGGGAGGGCATCATCTTAATGGCCTGTTTTAAATCTTCCTGCCATTTTGTTTTTGTTTCAGCCGGAACCCCGTAGATCAAATCAATGCTGACATTGTCAAACCCTGCTTTA
>JAFCZY010000466.1 GCA_019314105.1 Deltaproteobacteria bacterium | reverse complement strand
ATCTGATAATGCGGCGCATTGGTTTTGCACCATGCCTTTATTTCACCATAAAAATCAGTGTTCTGGGTGGTTTGTGAAACCACAACAGCATCATCAAACCTGGGCAATTCGTACAATTGATCCAGGGAGGTAACTGTATGCCCTTTTCCCTTTGCATATCCTAAAAGCCCCACGACTTCCGGGTGTTTCTGATCCCCGATAATAATCGTTGAATACCCTTTTTTAGCATACTTATGAATAATCACCTGGACTCTTACCACCCTGGGGCACGTCGCATCCATCACCGTAAAGCCGGCATTCTTAAGTGCTTCTTTATCTTCCGGTGGGACCCCGTGCGCCCGGATTAAGACAATACCGCTCCCTTTTTCCGGAATACGATCCATCTTGAAAATATTTTTTTCTTCAAATAATTTTAAAACCTGGGGATTATGGATCAACGGACCATAGGACCTGGGGATTATGGATCAACGGACCATAGGTATAAATCGGCTCGGAAGACAAGTTGGATGCGTCCAATACCATATCCACAGCGCGCCGGACTCCCATGCAAAATCCAGCGGTTTTCGCGACAACTATTTTCATGAAAGATGTGTCAAAAGATCGATCAGGCGTTGAAACTCTGTTTTTGATTTAAAATTAATTTCTATTTTACCCTTATCCCCGTTCTTTTTAATCTGTACTTTTGATTTAACTCGATTGGAAAGGATTAAACAGGTCTCTTCAATAAATTGTTTTTCTACAGCTGATATTTTTTTCTGAAATTTTTGAGGCTCTTTTTTGGCCTTATTGACCAAATTTTCCGTCTGTCTCACCGATAATCCTTTTTCAAGGACTATGTTAAAAAGATGAATCTGATTTTCTTCCGAACCTCCCCCTAAGAGGGCTCTTGCGTGTCCCATAGATATTTTTTCGGAAATCAGGCTGTCTTTAATCACCTGGGGAAGGGTCCTGAGACGAATCAGGTTGGCAATGGTAGAACGGTTCTTCCCAATTTTTTCTGCCACTTTTTCCTGAGTATAGTTAAACTCATGAATCAATCGGTGATATGCCTCTGCCTCTTCAAGAACATTTAGATTTTCTCTTTGAATATTCTCGATAATGGAAACTTCCAACACCTGTTCATCGGTCAGATCTTTTACAAATATCGGCACATGGGTCAAATTGGCTGCCCGGGCAGCCCGGAGCCTTCTCTCACCAGCTATCAGTTCATAGGAATCATCAAGATGCCTTACCAGCAACGGTTGTAAAATGCCCTGTTGTATGATGGAGTCTTTCAGGCGATCCAGTTCTTCCTGGCTGAATCTGGTTCTCGGTTGATACCTGTTCGGTTTTATATCGCCAATTGAGCACATGAAAAAATCAGGGCTGCTTTCAAAGGGTTCAACATCAGGGATCAGTGCTGAAAGTCCCCGCCCCAGTCCAGTGTTTTTCTTTTTCTTTTTTGTCATCTTTTTACGTGTGACCTCCGGGTTAGAAGTTCCCTTGCAAAAGCAATATAGCTTTTTGATCCTTTTGATAGTTTATCATATAATATTACCGGCAATCCATAGCTGGGCGCCTCTCCAAGCTTTACATTCCGCGGTATCTTTGTTTTGAAAACCATATCTTTGAAATATTTTTCCGCATCCGCAACAACCTGTTGAGCAAGATTTGTTCTTTTATCATACAGGGTCAAAAGGATGCCCTTAATCTTCAATTCAGGATTAAAAGATGACTTGACTCGTTTTATGGTATCCAGCAGTTGCCCCAGGCCTTCAAGGGCATAAAATTCGCTTTGAAGCGGTATCAAAACAGCATCCGAAGCGGTAAATGCATTCAATGTCAACAAGCTTAACGCTGGGGGACAATCAAGGATTTCGCTTTGAAGCGGTATCAAAACAGCATCCGAAGCGGTAAATGCATTCAATGTCAACAAGCTTAACGCTGGGGGACAATCAAGGATAATATAATCATACCTTTCTTTTATCGGGTCCAGAAGACCTTTAAGCTTTTTTTCTCTGTCCGTTACAGGCACCATCTCTATCTCAAATCCAATGAGATTAATATCCGCCGGAATCATCATCAATTTAGGCAGCATTGTGGGATAAATTATATCATCAATCCCGGCCTCACCAATAAGACCCTGATAGAGAGAATATTCAAGACTGGGCTTATCAAATCCCATGCCTGTTGTTGCATTCGCCTGGGAATCACAATCAACAAGCAATACTTTTTTCCCGATCTTAGCAAGCGCCGCTGAAAGGTTGATGGAGGTCGTTGTTTTACCAACTCCCCCCTTCTGATTCGCTATACTGATAATTTGAGTCATATAAAATTAAAACACCATAAATTACATGGCAGATTCCGGATGAAAGACATCCACTTCTTTTAAATCTTCACCCAGATATTCTCTTTCGTTGGGACCCAGTATGCCCAGAGAAAGATTTAAGAGTGTCCAGAGATGAACGGTTTCCCATGCATGATCATTAACATCGGCCATATCATGTACCTGAGCGTGACAATTATGACAGGGTGTAATACAATAGTCTGCTTTGGTTGCAAGAATCTGATTGGCTTTGGTCTGACCATACGCCCGTCTTTGCTCCTGAAAACCGGATTGGAGAAATCCACCGCCACCGCCACA
>JAFCZY010000167.1 GCA_019314105.1 Deltaproteobacteria bacterium | reverse complement strand
TAGCCAATGTGTTTAAAGCCCAGGGCATCGGGCAGGGCGATGTTGTCATTGTTGTTCTTCCCAGGAATATTGAATGGTGGATCATTTTTACAGCCTGTATTCGTTGTGGTGCCATGATTGCACCGGGGACGACACAGCTTACCTCTAAAGATCTGGAGTTCCGTGCCACTAAAGCCAATGCTGCCTGTATCATTACCAATCCTGCCATTGCCGCAACATTTGATGAAGTGGCAGACAAATGTGATACGGTAAAATCAAAAATTGTTATTGAAGCTGCCAGAGACGGATGGGTCTTTTTTGACGATGCCATGAAAGATGCATCTGATGAGTTTGAAACAGCTAAAACAAAAGCTGAAGACAATTGCCTGGTTTATTTTACATCCGGTACCACCGGGTTCCCGAAAATGGCCCTGCATGCCCATTCCTATGGAATCGGACACCAGGTAACCGGAAAATACTGGCTGGATCTGAAACCTGAAGACATGCACTGGAATATATCTGATACAGGTTGGGCTAAAGCTGCCTGGTCAAGCTATTTTGGCCCATGGAACCAGGGAGCTGCCCAGTTTATCCATCACACAGACCGGTTTGATCCAAAATTCACCCTTGATTTACTGGCTAAATATCCGGTCACTACCATGTGCGGCGCTCCCACCATTTACAGGATGCTGGTATTGCAGGATCTATCCCAGTACAAGTTCCCGACACTTCGACATTGTGTGGGGGCTGGCGAGCCATTGAACCCGGAGATCATCGATGTCTGGCAAAAAGCCACCGGATGCATTATCAGAGACGGTTACGGCCAGACAGAGACCGTGCTTCTGGCCGGAAGTTTCCCCTGTCTTGAACCGCGCTTCGGTTCTATGGGAAAACCCACCCCGGGTATTGATCTGCATGTTATTGATGATCAGGGCAATATTCTTGAGCCGGACCAAGAGGGAGATATTGCCATAAGAATAGAACCCGAAAGACCGCTCGGCCTTTTTAAAGAATACTGGAAAGAACCTGACAGAACCGCTTCTGCATTTATTCCAGGCTGGTACCTCACAGGAGACAGAGCCTATGTGGATAAAGACGGATACTTCTGGTTTGTAGGAAGGTCTGATGATGTTATCTTGTCTTCCGGCTATAGGATCGGACCATTTGAGGTGGAAAGCGCCCTGATCGAACATCCGTCTGTTGCAGAATCTGCTGTTGTTTCAAGCCCGGATGAGACTCGTGGTGAAGTAGTGAAGGCTTTTATAGTTCTTGTTCCAAATAATGAACCCAGCGATGCTCTAGTTAAAGAATTGCAGGATTATGTCAAAAAGACCACTGCACCCTATAAATATCCAAGAAAAATAGAATTTGTAGAAGAATTACCTAAAACCATCAGCGGTAAGATACGCCGAATTGACTTGAGAGACTCTGAGTGGGGAAGATAAAAGACCCCTTGCTATAATCAAACTGGTTAAAACAGGCTAATTTTGCAGGCACTCCATACCTGATTTACTGGGTGTGGGTGCCTGTGAAAATCAAATACCATATAAAGAAAGGAAGTTTTTTCATGAAAGAAAAACTCTACAAAAAAGAAATTACACTTACCATTGTGTTTTCCATTTTACTGCTTTTAATGGGCCATTCAGCATCTATTTTCGTTCTTTTTCCCGTCCTCCAGCAAGGCACCTTATGGGGATTCCCTACTCAATACATTATTCCCATCCTTTTGGGATGGTTTGGGGTTGCGGCAGTTTGTCTGGCCATGACCATCATGTGTAATAAATTTGATGATGAAATGGAAGACTATGTCAATTCTCTTCCACCTTCCTCTGAAACTAAAAAGACTGATAAATAAGGAGACAATAATATGCCAACTGAATATGCATTAAGTAATGTATGGATAGGAATCGGTATTGTTGCTATCCTTTTTGTTATTTTCTATGCGGTCGGTTATATGGCCAGCCGTAAAACCACTTCCGATGAAGATTTTTACGCAGCAGGATTTTCCATCGGACCTGTTACCAATGGTCTTGGAATGGCAGCCACCTGGGCCAGCCTTGCAACCTTTTTAGGGGTTATTGCCCTGATTTTAAAACTCCAGGTTCCTTTTGTCTATCTCTGGATTCAATGGGCTATTTCTATTCCTTTACTCACCCTTTTATACGGAACCAGTTTAAGGCGTATGAAGGCCTTTACTCCCGCAACTTTTATCAGACAACGATATGGAAAACCCTCTACAGTCGTTATCGTTTGTTGGATGATCCTTATCATGATCATGTATGCACTGGGCCAGATGATCGGTCTTGGACGGGCATTCGAGCTTCTCTTTGGTGTGCCGTATAACACTGCCATCATCGTTGCAGGCATTGCAACTGTCGGCTTTATCACCATCGGCGGCATGTACGGTGCTACCTATAATGCAGCCTTCCAAATGGTGGTCATGACCATTGCCATGGTTGTTCCCATGGGCGCCATCATGAAAATCATGGGATCTTCCGGGTGGTGGTTTCCACCATTAGCTTATGGCGATATGGTTCCGGAAATGCTTAAACAAATCCCCACATTTTTTGATATGAAATATGACTTTAGATGGTATTTTGCCCTGATTCCCGCGTTTACCTTAGGGCCAATTGCATTACCTCATCTGGCCATGAAAGTATTTACATCATCATCTGTAAAAAGTGCTCGCTGGGCAGTTGTATGGTTTGCCCTCTTTTTGGGTCTTCTTTTCTCAGGAACCTATGTGGTCGGATTTGCAGGCAACTTTTTTACAGCCACCACAGGCAGGATAATTGAAAAGGCTGACCAGACACTGTTGATTCTTAATGTATTCTACAATCCGACACTTGTTGCCGCCTTTGTTATGGGTGGTGCGGTGGCTGCAGGACTTTCCACCATTGGTGGAAACCTCATGGCCATTGCAGGGCTTGTGGGATCAGACCTTTTGGGAATCATTGCTCCGAATATGGAAACTTCTAAAAAAATGAAATGGGGATACGCGGCCCTTCTCATGGGTGGAGCTGCTGCCATTCTTATGGCTTTCAGACCACCAAAATTTTTGGTGACCAGTATTCTCTGGGCATTCGGGCTCCTTGCCACCACAGCCACTCCGGCTATTTTACTGGGGGTCTGGTGGAAAGAAGCCAATAAACTTGCTTTAATCGTCACTTCCATATCCTGCGGGTTCCTTTTTATTCTGATCTCGCCCCATGTTATTCCCTCAATCTGTGTAGGGAAAGGCCTTGTAGCAGCACTTGGCATGTCCGGCGGAATGGTTACTATATCCTTGAGCTTTGCCATGTTTATTGTCCTGTCCATTCTTTTTAACAGAATGTCCATGTTCAAAGCCTTTGCGCCTACGTTGGAAGATAAAAAAGTGATTGACAGAATCCATGGCTGGGGAACAGATTATGACGAGTCCAGATACAATGGTATCACCTGGCCTTTGATTATTGCGGCTTTCTGTATTGCTATATTTTTCTGGGGTCTCCAACCCTGGAGTTAAACCTTTAAAAGGCGTTCTCCTCCTGAGTTCAGCCTAGTTGCAGTTCCCCCGGGGATCTGATAAACTCCCGGGGGTCTGCAACCCAAAAAAGGAAACCCGTATGACTTATTTTAACTCCATGATCCGGCTTCTTCAATTTGATATAGCCCCCATGAAAAAATTGAACATGAAGCAACTGCAATATTTCTGTATTATTAATGTGATCATTCTGGGAGTAATTTACGGATTTTCCGCCTTTTTTTTCAGTAAGATTGTTTTAGTTGAAAAAGGCTTTGATGCGTCTTCTTTTAATGCCTTGAAAATCATTGTTGCGGGCATCCCCGTAGCATTTTTAATGCATGCCAGTGCAGCACTTTTTGTCTGGGTTTTTCTAAGAGCTATCGGTGGAAAAGCAGCTTTTATATTGTCATACTTTAATATGGGTACGGCATCTATTTCCCTGTGGCCATTGGCGCCCTTCATAGCCGTCCTTCAAACCGGTGGTCGGATGCCTTTGATGGTTGGCATGGCAGTTTGTTTTTCTTTATATGGTTTTGCTGTGAATGTATTGTTAATTAAAGAAACTTTTCAATTATCCCGAATCAAGATGTTCATTGCTACATCGGTTACCATCATCTACATCGGAAGTTTTTTATATCTGTGGGTATAAGTCGATCTTTTAACAGATCACTTTTTCTTTTTTTTCCGCCTTCGGTTTTTTCTTTTTTCTTCCCAGTCTTCCTGTTCCTGAATTAATTCCTTAATACTTTGGGCCTCATTGGAAAGGGAGAGGGTATAAGTATACTCTTTTTTGCTGACGGGTATGGTTTCAATTTTTTTATTTAAAAACTGCTGGATTTCTTCAAGGCGTTCTTTTTCTTCTTTGCTGCAAAATGCGATGGCAATTCCTTTTTTTATTCCTCTTCCGGTTCTTCCCACCCTGTGGACATAATTTTCACTCTTTTCCGGAAGGTCATAGTTAATGACATAGTGAACATCAGGAATATCAATACCCCTGGCACTGACATCCGTGGCAATCATAATATTTATTTTGCCCTGCTTAAAAAGGGACATCACCTCTGTCCTCTCCTTTTGGTCTTTTTCCCCATGAAGGGTTGAAGCCTTTATATCAGCCCTTTCAAGCGCTTTGGTCACCCGTTCCGCCCGGACCCGGGTTCTGACAAAAACAATGATCCGTGCGTCTGGATTATCTTTGATGAATCTTCGTAAAAAAAAGCGTTTGTCATCCATTTCAACAAACATGACAAAATGAGATACATTTTTAGAAACCGGATCTTCCGGGGAAATTTGAATTCGGATGGCAGAAGATTTTTAACCAGCTTTCTTTTTATTGATTTGATATCATCAATAAATCCAAGATCCAGCATCTGATCCGCTTCATCAAGGACAAGGGTATCCACTCGCTGCAGGTTGATAGCCCCCTGGCTGATCAGATCAAACATTCGTCCCGGAGTCGCCACAAGTACATCGATTCCGTCGGCAAGCTTTTTGATCTGAGGGTCCTGTTCAACGCCGCCATAAACCGTAACTGTTTTTACCTTGGTGTGTTTTGAAAAATCATTAAATACAGACCCGATTTGGGCAGCCAGTTCTCTTGTAGGAACCAAAACAATACATTTAATGCCCCAAGATCGCTTTGAGCTCTTTGCCCTGTGGATCTTATCAATTATGGGAATGGCAAATGCCGCTGTTTTCCCTGTACCTGTCTGGGCAATGGCAAGCACATCCTCTCCCTTCATGATGGAAGGAATAGCCTTATACTGGATGTCAGTAGGACGTTTAAATCCAAGTCCCGATAAATTCCTTTTGATAGCAGAGGATATGTGGTATGTGTCAAATTTCATGAGGTCTCTATTATGATTGTGGTTAAAATTCTAAAATACAGAAAAAATCTTTAAAATGCAATCATTGAAAATATCACGTTTTACCCGACACCTATAATAGGTGGCAAATATCAGCATCATTTTTTTGATATTGATAAACAACACTTTCTGGATTATAAAATAAAAATGATAAAATTTGAATCTGTATATCTGATACGAAATAATAAAGAAATTTTTTCCAATTTAAATTTCTCTGTTCAAAAAAATGAAAAAGTATTGATCCAGGGCAAATCAGGGATTGGTAAAACAACTTTATTCAAGCTTCTTCTTGGGTTTGAAATAATCGATAAAGGAAGAGTCTCTTTTAATGATCTTGATATCGGTAAAGAACATATCAAGAATATACGAAGTCAAATTTTTTACCTAAGCCAGGATATTGATCTTAAGGATGGAAGGGTAAGTGATCTTCTTGATGAAATTTTGGAGCATAACGTATTAAAAAATCAAGACAAAGGACATTTTACGGATTTACTGAATTTCCTTGATCTGAGCGATAAGCTTCTTGATCAAACCATCAAGGAGCTATCCGGTGGTGAACGCCAGAGAATCGGACTGTTGATCTGTTTTCTTCTGGATCGCCCGGTCTGGCTTTTGGATGAACCAACATCAGCACTTGATGATATCATGAAAAAAAAAATAGTGGATTATATCCTTGATCAGGAAAAAACAATTATCCTTATTTCCCATGATAACGTCTGGAAAAAAAATAATGCCGTTAAAATAGAAAGGTGGTTATAAATTGGGCGCCCAGGATCTTAATCTTTTATCACTTATGTCATTATTCATATTTCTTATCCCTGTTTTCTATATCAACAGACGCTTAAGGCTCACAATAAACAAAACCATGCTCACCTCCATCGCCAGAATGTGTATTCAATTAAGTTTTGTCGGAGTTTATCTTGAATTCTTATTCAAATTTAACTCACCGGTTTTAAACACAGTTTATCTGCTGATTATGATATCCATTGCCTGTCAATCCATCATACGGTCAAGCAACCTCAAGGTAAGACTTTTTTTTATGCCCGTGTTCTTTTCACTACTTATTCCGTTCACCATCATCTTGATTTTCTTTAATGCCGTGGTAGTAAGAATTGACAATCTGTTTGAAGCAAAATATCTTATCCCGATCGGTGGCATGCTGCTTGGTAACTGCCTGAGAAGCATTATCATCGGGCTGAACAATTTTTACTCGGGAATTAAAAAAGATGAGAAAGTCTACCTGTATTCCATATCAATATTTAATAGCCGTATCCAGGCGCTAAAACCATATTTTAAGGAAAGCTTTTTGGCGGCCATCACTCCGACTATTGCTTCCATGGCAACCATCGGGCTTGTCTCTCTTCCAGGCATGATGACTGGTCAGATCCTTGGCGGCTCAATTCCGATGGTGGCAATAAAATACCAGATTGCCATCATGTTCTCAATTTTCTACACAGAGTATTTCAGCACCATGCTGTCTGTTCTGTTTTCTTTAAAAGTGGGATTTAATGAACTTGATGTTCTAAATCAAAATATTTTTATCTCCAAAGGATAAAATATTTTCCTTCCAATAAGTGGTTTGTTATACTGAGGGTATCCTCACTGCCGATCAAAAAATTTTCTTGACACGTGACTGTGATACGTCTATTTTATCAAATGTTTCAGGTGCTGCAAGGTGCAGATAAAAGGGAATCCTGTGAGAGTCAGGAACGGACCCGCCGCTGTAACCGGGGATGAACGTCACATTTGCCACTGTTAAATTGGGTTGTTTTAATGGGAAGGCGTGACAAGTAAAAAAATCCGGAAGTCAGAAAATCTGCCTGAATATTTGATCTATTTGCTTGCGAGGCTCTGGGCAGATCAATAAAATGAGGATAAAAACGGTTCCCATGTCAGATTAAAATTTGGTGTGGGATTTTTTATTTATGCCCTGTCCCGCGTTATTGTAATTCATAATAACCGAGGGAATGTTATGAGTGCGCCAGGCAAAGCTGTTAGTTTCTTGTCGGTTAAAGTCCGATATAGTCAAAGGTTAGCCACCGGGCTATCACCAAGGGTGCATTTGTGGAGGTAACAAAGCAAATGAAGCCACCTGTAGGGATGTTCCAGACCGCAACGCAAGTGAAGGTATTGAGCTCTGAAATATTCGATGTTGAAGAGGCCGACAGTTTTCATTTGCTGGAAGGCTGCATGAACTGTGCTGTTAAGGCGAGGTGTGGTTTGCTCTTCCGGAGTCTGAGGCCGTGGTATGGAACAGAAAGGAAACTATCGGAACCTGGGAGACCCGTGCATTTTCTGCGTGAGCAGATACCTGGAAACAATCTGGAGAGGAGAGGATTCAGGGATGAATGTGCGGGAGTCGGACTAATTCATAGTAGAGGCGTAGCAGGGGTAATGCCCTGTGAGGATATAATCCACTCGAAGGGATTAGCGTTAGTATGAAAAGGCAAAGGG
>JAFCZY010000166.1 GCA_019314105.1 Deltaproteobacteria bacterium | reverse complement strand
ATAAGCTACATGGACAGTTATACAACAAAAATCAGAGAACTTTCTGCCCGTCTGTTAAAAGATGAAAAAGTCGATTTCATCATTGGTTTCAAGCAAGGGACGATACCCATGGCCGCAAGTCCGCATATTGCAAGAACCCCTGAACAGGCAGAACAATTCATATGGGACAACAATTGCCGGCTTAATCTTGCCAACTATCTTACCGACCGAAAGGAAAAGATAGGCATTATCGCCAAAGGGTGTGATTCCAGAAATATTGTTACCCATATTATTGAAAATAAAATCAAGCGGGAACAGATTCATATTATTGGCGTCCCCTGTCAGGGCATGATTGATAAGACAAAAACTTCTTCTCTGTTTGATGAAGAAATTACCGAGTATTCAGAAACAGATGATAGTATTACCCTTAAAACGCTATCTGGTGAAAAAAATATACCTAAAAATGAGGTTCTGAATTCAAACTGCACAACCTGCACCCACAGGAATCCTGTGATTTATGATGAGCTGGTTGCTGATCTTGTGGAAGAACAAATCATCGATGATTTATTTCCCGATGTCCGCAGGATTGAGGAAATGACAGCAGATGAAAAATGGAATCATTTTGAAGACCTGTTAAAGAACTGTATCCGGTGTTATGCCTGTAGGAATGCATGCCCTTTATGCTATTGCCCGACATGCTTTGTTGATGAATCCGGCCCCCAATGGGTGGGGAAAGGTCAGGATACTACGGATGTAAGAACATTCCATTATTTAAGAGCGTATCACTGTGCCGGTAGATGCACAGACTGTGGTGCATGTGTTGAAGCCTGCCCCATGGATATAAATGTCAGAGACTTTACAAGAAAATTGAACAAAGACTCATTAGAGATCTATGGATGGGAGGCAGGCTTAGATGAAACCAACCGCCCGCCGCTGGACGTATACAGCCCGGAAGATCCCAATGATTTTATCAAGTAAATAAAAAGGGCATACAATGAAATTTATAACAATTGATAAAAAAGACTGGGCCAACGGCATTGAAAAATCCAGAGGAATCTATCAACTTTTTGGTCCGGTTAAAGATAAAAACGAATTCTTTATCAAGCACCTTGAAAAAGATACGCTGCCGGCCATGGAGTATGATAATTCTGTAATGTCTGCAAAATCTATTATTTTCCCACAGACTGAAAAAATGCTTACCGCTACTCTGGATGAATCACAAGAAGATCATCATATCATGAAAAAAATAGAGACCGATGACACACCACGAGCGGTTATAGGAATCCGACCCTATGACGCAAAGGCGATGAAGCTGCTCAAACTCAATTTTGATACGGATGACTATCGTGATCCTTACTGGTGTGATGCTTATGAAGCAACAACTTTTGTGGGGTTGGGCATCAACAAACCAGGGCCTTTTGATTTTTCCACCTCTACCGGAACAGGCCCCTTTTGTGACGATGGTCTGGATGTTCTTCTGGCCGATCTTGATGACAAATATCTGGCAAAAGTTCTGACGGATAAAGGGGCTGCCTTTGTAGGTGCCTGCGGGTTTGATACGGTTGCCGATGAGAAAGAAAGCCTGGCTCTTTTTGATATTTTAAGAAAAGAGGCTGAAAAAAATATTGCTTCGCATATTGAAACAGATAAATTAAAAGAAAAGACCGTCCTTGAACTTCATGAAGCACCGTTCTGGGATGATCTTGCATTTTCCTGTATTAATTGCGGAACCTGTACATACGTATGCCCGACCTGCTGGTGCTTCGATATTCAAGATGAGGTCAAACAAAAGGAATCCGTCCGGCTTCGGATTTGGGATACCTGCATGTCACCGTTGTTTACCCGGCATGCCACAGGTCATAATCCAAGGGCCTCAAAAACCCAGAGAGTGAGACAAAGGTTTATGCATAAATTGAAATACTTTCTTGATAAATATGATCAGGGGATCATGTGTGTCGGATGCGGCAGATGCGTTAAAAGCTGTCCGGTTAATATCGACATCCGTGAAGTGTGCAACATAATGAACTCATACGAAAAACAAGCTTAGCGAACAAAGGAGAAAACATGGAAAATCCCTATCTGCCGTATCCGGTTCGCATTGATGATATTGAAATTGCAACTGAAGATAAATCTTTGAAAACATTTAAATTTGTTTTTCTAAACAAGGAAGATGAAGAAAAATTTTCATATCAGGCCGGACAGTTTGCAGAATTATCTATTCCGGGTGTTGGAGAAATTCCTATTGGAATTGCATCCTCCCCTGTTGAAAAAGGATTCGTCAAGTTTACCGTATTCAGGACGGGTGTCGTCACATCTCATCTTCATAACATGAAGGTGGGAGATATTATGGGAATCAGGGGGCCTTTGGGTAATTGGTATCCCTGGGATAAACTGGAGAATAAAAACGTTGTTATTATTGGCGGCGGATTTGCATTTACCACATTAAGATCCTCCATTATCTATATGCTTGATCCCGCCAACAGGAATAAATTTAAAAATATTGATGTGGTTTACGGTGCCAGGTCCCCCGGTATGCTGCTCTACAGAGAAGAGCTCTTTGGGAAAAACGAGAGGATATCAATATGCATATTACGGTTGATGGGACCGATGATCCAAATTGGAAATACCATACAGGCTTTGTTCCCACTATTGTTGAACAGAATGCCCCAAAGGCCGATGAAGACACATATGCCATTATCTGTGGCCCTCCGATTATGATTAAATTTACCCAACCGGCCTTAACTCAGCTTGGATATAAGGAACACCAAATTATCATGTCACTTGAAAATAGAATGAAATGCGGAATCGGCATGTGCGGCAGATGCAATATCGGAAAAGAACTTGTTTGTAAAGACGGGCCAGTCTTTACTCTTGAACAAATTAACCAAACTCCGAAAGAATATTAAATTGGATTTATTTTATATTGACAAGTAACCATTGCTTAAGATATGTTTAGTGGTCAATTATTGAAACTAAGACAGTAAGTCTTAAAATGATAGTAAAAAAACTTTTTATTGGAGGAAATTTTAAATGGCAACAATTGAGTTTAACGGAAAGAATTTCGAAATAGATGAGGACGGGTTTCTTCTTGATTACAATACTTATTCTACTGATTGGGTTGATTATGTCAAAGGTCAGGAAGGTATTGAAGAGCTTACTGATGAACACTGGACACTTGTAAAAGTTCTCCAGGATTATTATGAAAAAAATGGTATCGCTCCAATGGTTCGTGTTCTTTCCAAACTGACCAAGTTTAAACTAAAACACATCTATGAGCTTTTTCCCTCAGGACCTGGAAAAGGGGCATGTAAAATGGCTGGTCTTCCAAAACCAACCGGATGTGTATAAAAAAAATAGTACTCGATATTTTTGATTAGTTTTTAAAGGCTCTGCATTATAAGTGCAGAGCCTTTATTATTTTTGTTCAAGGAGTTAAGGCATGCCGGTAATTAATGATAAAAACCGAGAAATTCTTAATACCATCCAGGTTGATTTTCCTATTGATCCCAGACCCTATAAAATTCTTGCTCAAAAATTGGATCTTTCAGAAGATGAGTTGATCAACCGGATCAACCAGATGAAGAAAGACATGCTGATCCGGCGTATTGGGGGAAATTTCAGTCCTGACAAACTTGGATACCATTCAACCCTTTGTGCAGCCAAAGTACCTGAAGATAAAATAAAGCTGTTTACAAAAACGATAAATGCCTATTCGGAGGTAACGCACAATTATAAACGGGATCACGAATTTAATGTCTGGTTTACATTTATTGCCCCTTCCGTTGAACTTATAAAAATCAGTCTTGAAGAAATATCCAAAGCGACCGATGTCGAAACCATACTGAACCTTCCGGCAACAAAAGTTTTTAAAATAAGCGCCAATTTTAAATTATGAAAATGATCAAAGCCGCTCTTGTCGTTCAAAATTGCATTGCTGGAAATTTTGAAAAAAACCTTGGGTCCAGCCTTCAGTTTATCTCTTCAGCCAGCGAAAAGAATGCCAAAATTATTATTTTTCCAGAAATGAACCTGACGGGTTATGTTGCAGGCCCTGATATAACAAGTATTTGTAAACCCATAAATAAAGATATGGTAGATCTGTTTTCAAATAAGGCCAAAGATTTGAAAATGACGATACTTGTTGGCATGGCAGAGAAAATCCCCGGGGGGAAAATATATGCATCACACATGGTGTTTAACCCTGGCGGATCATTTGAGATATATAGAAAAATTCATACCGCCCCTTTTGAAAAAAAATATTTTACCCCAGGAAATAAACTACCGATTTTTAAATTACACGGATTTAAGTTTGGCGTCCAACTTTGCTATGATGCACATTTTCCGGAGCTGTCACTGGCCATGGCCTTAAAACAAGCTGATGTAATCTTCATTCCCCATGCATCCCCCAGAGGCAGTTCACAGGAAAAATACGACTCCTGGATTCGGCATCTAAGAGCCAGGGCATTTGATAACGGACTTTATATTGCCGCCTGCAATCAAACCGGTGATAATTCCAAAGGGCTTTTGTTCCCGGGAATAAGCGTATTCATCGGCCCGGATGGGAATGTCATCTACAAATCAATCGATGAAACCGAAGGCATTCATATGATCACTATAGAAAAAGCCGTATTAGACCAAGTCAGATCCCATAAAATGAAATATTTTCTGCCTAATCGGCGCGATGATCTGTTCAAAATCTAAATTTTACTTGTACCTTAAGGCTATTCTTTTACTTTTTCTTTACGTGTTTGTATATAAGCATTTCTTATGGCGATATAAGGATCTAAGGCTGATTCCTTTAAGGCTTCATAATCACCCAGACGAAACGAAGTGGCATTGATTGAATCATAGGTTTTAATTCCGGTCGAAAGCTCCCAGGGCTCTACATAATTGACGGGTCTTAAGAAATAATCGCCGACAAGCCCTATCGTATCTCTGAGTGTTGACGGACCTAATATGGGAAGTACCAAATAAAATCCATTGCCGATAGAATAGGAACCAAGCGTCTGTCCCAGGTCTTCATTGGATGTGTAAAGGCCAAATTCATTTTGAGCTACCTGGCCAAACCCCAGGATACCAATAGTTGAATTGATTAAAAAAATTTCAATTTCAGTTCCGGCATCCATTAGTTTCCCTTGTAAAAGGGTGTTTATAAACCGAACAGGGAAAAGAAGATTATGGAAAAAATTGTTCATCCCTTTGCGTACCGGGGTAGGTGTAATCGCTTTATAGCCTGTGGCAATGGGTTTGATCGCTGCAAAATAAAGAAAATCATTAAAAGAATACATCGCATAGTTAAAATAATAGATTGGATCAGCAATGGATTGAGATTCTATGATATCATCATAATCCTCAAAAAAGTTTTTATCCAGTTCGTCTGAGACAGGCACTATAGTATGGCTGTCCTGAGCAAAAACAGTCGGGTTCAGGATAAAAACAGATAAAACGATTACCAAAACTGAAAAGCAATATTTTTTCCCCATTATTGTCTATTTCCTTTTAGCCCTATATGACTAATGAGTAGTGAGGCATAAATTAGCAGTTTAGCCCTCATTTTATATAATGACTATTTGTTGTCTTTATTAAAGATAAATTTTCTAACAAGAGATTCAATATCAAGTGATGACTCGGTAAGAAGTATTTCCTCTCCCGGTTCAAGTATAATATCGGAACCTCCCGGTAAAATATCAATGTATTTTTGTCCAATTATACCAGACGTTTTAACGGATGCAATGATATCTTCGGAAAGTTCGATGTTTTTATCAATACGAAAATCTATTTTTGCAAGGAGTCTTTCTTTGTCAATACTGACGTTTGAAACGACTCCTATTTCAACTCCGGCCATTTCAACTCTGGCGCCTGTTTTAAGCCCGGAAACAGAAGTAAAAAACGCATGGAGCGGATATCGTTTATCCCTCATAAAATTTATTTCACCAAGGACAGCAAATAGATATCCGGTACACAATAATCCAATAATGACAAAAAGTCCTACATAAAATTCTATTTTCCGTTTATTCATGTGTTTCCTTTTTAACTATTTCTTCAATCTAACTTATTTTAGAGGTCTTCTCCCTTGATAAAGGCATTTAAAATTTTGCTATGTGAATCAAGGATCTCTTTTTTAGAGCCCTCAAACTGAATAATGCCGGCATCCAATAGAGCAATTCGCTGGGCAAGATTAAAAATTTCAGGGATATCATGACTCACAATTACAGCCGTAAATTCAAATTTTTCCTGGTATTCCTGAATCATTGAATGTACATTTTTCTTTCTTACCGGATCAAGACCGGTTGTGGGTTCATCAAAGAGAACAATCTTAGGATCCGTCACAAGAGCCCTGGCAAGAGCAACCCTTTTTTGCATACCACCGGAAAGCTGGGCTGGAAATTTTTCTTCTGCACCACTTAAGCCCAATTGTTCTATACGCATGAAAACTTTTTCTTTTATTTTCTCTTTAGGAAAATTTGAATTTTCGACTAGTGGTAATGCAATATTATCATATATGTCCATAAAATCGAATAAGGCATTCCCCTGAAACATATAGCTCAATTCTTTTTGAAAAGAATTTCTTTCTTCTACTGATAAATGATGAAACGGAATTCCTTTAATAAGTATCTGTCCTGAATCCTGCCGGACAAGACCGATAATATGTTTTAACAGCACGGATTTGCCGGTACCGCTTTTTCCGATGATGACCAGAATCTCGTCTTTATAAATCGATAAATTGAGACCTTTTAAAATAAGATCGGTTCCAAAACTTTTCGTAACATCTATAAATTGTATGAGAGGGACATCCATATTTTAAACCAGAAAAAAGGTGATGATGTAATCAAAAATAAAGACGGAAACACAGGATTGAACAACTGCATTTGTCGTCGACAAACTAACACTTCTGGCCCCAAAACCACTGGTTAAATGCGTATAAAACCCTCTGTAACAGCAAATTGTAGTGGTAACAACAGCAAAAGCAAATGCCTTGTAAAACCCCCCGCTAATGTCCTGTATTTGAATGCTTTTAATAACCGTATCCATGTAAACATAGCGATTGATATCCAACATGATGGAACCGGAAATAAATCCACCAAAAATACCAACCATATTAAAAAGTGCGGTCAACAATGGAAAACTGATAAGAGAGGCAATAATCCGTGGTGTAAATAAAAATCTGACAGGATTTATATGCATGGTTTTAAGGGCATCAATTTGTTCTGAAATTCTCATAACACCAATTTCTGCCGCCATAGCCGACCCTGCCCGTGCCGTGACCATAATCGCTGTAAAAACCGGACCTAACTCACGAATCAAACTCAAAGCAACGGCAGATCCCAGTGCCGCTTCTGAACCAAACTCAATCAAAGAATAGTATCCTTGAAGGCCTAAAACCATCCCGGTGAAAAGCCCGGTAAAACCAATAACAAAAATAGATTTGGACCCAATAAACCATGTATGATCAATAATTTTGGCAAATTGAAATGGCGGAACAAACATATTTATAATACCAATGGAAAAGAAAAGGACGAATCTGCCGATAGATTCCAGCCACTTTATAATTGTTTCGCCAAATTTTTCAATGAGGTTTACTAACATGGTGTGTTTATATATCTTTTATATTTAAAAAATTCAAGATTCTAACTGCCTCAATGC
>JAFCZY010000165.1 GCA_019314105.1 Deltaproteobacteria bacterium | reverse complement strand
GGAGAAACAGCAGTTTAAAACACTTTATCTGACCCTTGAAAAATCAACAGCTTTAAAAATTATTGAACCGGCGCAACTGGTCTGGTTGTTGAATGGCAGCTCTCTTGACAGGATATTTTGTGAAGGGATCACAGGAGGGATCAAGATTTATTTTATTGATTCTGAGAACAGAGTGATCAAACAGATTGATCTTAGAAAAGAAGATATCCTTGAGATTGAAAACGGTGACAAGCCGGTGCCAGGGGAACTTGCAGATATGGAGGGTTTTTTGGGACGTATATATCCGGCCCCATTTTTTTTCGATACGCTGTTTAAACTGCCGGCTGATATTATTCCCGATCTGATAGTGAATCCGAAGGCGTTACTAAAACAGGAGGGGAAGATCATTAATATTGGTATCTGGAATGAATCGGAAAACGGTTATATTAAACTCGGGTTTGAATTTGAAGAAGCAGGGGGTAAGCAGGTTGTTTTTATAAAAGGTCGCGAATGGGCTGTCTGGCAGCTGAGCCTGAACCTTAGAGGAGCAGGGAATTGAATCTGATGTTAAGATGTATAAAGCTGATTCGGTTCTGCTTGTTTTTTGGTTTAATTCTTGTGTCGCTCGGATGTCTTTGTGGGATGTTTTTGGTGTTTTTTGTGGCAAAAGATCTTCCCAAGCTGCCGTCTCCTTTAAGCCGGATTATTGAAAGACCTCAAACCCAGGTTTTTGCCTCAAACGGGCAAGTGCTGATGACGCTTGGAGAGAGAAAAACCATTCCCCTGAATATGGTGTCGAAGGATTTCATTAATGCGATTCTTGCAATAGAAGATCACAGATTTTTTGGACATCACGGGATTAATAAGCTTCGAACCTTAAAGGCGCTTTATATTACATTTTTTAAATCAGGCAAGATCCAGGGGGCGTCCACCATTACCCAGCAGCTCGCAAAAAATTTGTTTTTTAGTTTTGAAAAAACATATAAACGTAAATTCAAAGAACTGCTTGTGGCATTACAGATCGAGACGTCCAATACAAAGGAAGAAATTTTACATGCCTATATCAACCAGATTTATTTTGGTGCCGGTGCCCAGGGGATTGAAAAAGCATCAAGGGTATTTTTCGGTAAATCCGCTTTGGATTTAAGCCTGGCTGAGGCATCACTTCTTGCGGGACTGCCCAAATCTCCTACAAATTATAACCCCTACCGGCACTATGACCGGGCATTAAAAAGGCGTGAGGCTGTTATAAAAAGAATGGTTCAGGTCGGGTTTATATCTGATCTTGAAGCCCAGCAGGTCATGATAACAAAACCTGAACTTCACCATGAACAATCCGACTCAAGAACCGGTAGTTATTTTTTAGATGCGCTGATAAACGAACTGATACAAAAGTATGGAGAAGATGTTGTGTATCATGGTGGCATCAAGGTGTTTTCCACTATTGATACAAGACTGCAAACGTATGCCCGGCAGTCTTTAAAAAAAGGCCTTCAAAGGCTTGATACCATGATGGGTATTAAAGACGAAAATGCGGAGTATCCCCAAGGGGCGATAGTGGCCATTGATACAGGGTCCGGAGCTGTGAAAGCCCTTGTCGGTGGCAGGGATTATTACAAAAGTGAATTCAACAGGGCCATAAAAAGTCTTCGGCAGCCGGGAAGCGGTTTTAAGCCGTTCCTTTATTATACGGCATGTAAAAACTTAGGGTTTCATCCGGCGACCCTTCTGACGGACAGACCGGTTATCATCCCGGTAAAAGGAGCGGCAGACTGGAAACCAAAAAATTTTGGTAAAACCTTTTCAGGTGATATGATTTTAAAAAAGGCATTATTTAACTCTGTTAATACGATCGCCGCCCAGCTTGTAGAAAAAACCGGTCCAGAGGCGGTTAACAGAACAGCCAGAACCTGTGGCATTCAGAGTCCATTAGAAAATGTGTATTCTGTGGCGCTTGGAACCTCAGGTGTGACACCCTTTGAAATGGCATCGGCCTATACGGTTTTTGCCACCCTTGGGGTCCTGCACGAGCCCTTTCTTTTCTGGCGGGTGGAAGATCCATTCGGCAGGGTTATTTTTGAGCACATTGTCCAGGAAAAAAGAGTGCTTGATCCCGCCACTACTTATCAGGTGGTGGATATGATGAAATCAGTCATTGAAAGGGGATCAGGACGATCCATTCGTCACTTGGGATTCAACCGTGCTGCTGCCGGAAAAACCGGCACCACGGACAGCTATAATGATGCCTGGTTTACAGGATTTACACCGACCCTCAGTACATCGGTCTGGACGGGGTTTGATAAAAAAAAGAAATTAATGGATATCAACAAAGTGGGTATTACAGGGGGTAAAATTGCTGCACCGATCTGGGCTGAATTTATGATGAATGCCCTTAAATCAGAGCCTGAAAGAGATTTTCCAATTCCTGATAATATTCGGTTTGAAAGGGTGGATACAACAACAGGGTGTAACCCAAAAGAGGGGAATGAGACTATTGAAGTTTTGAAAGTTCCTTTAAAGCCTGAACAACAGCTATGTGTGGAAGAGAAACAATGATCCGGGTTTTAAGAAATATCAGTGTACATCTGTGGATCACCACTCTTGTTACCATACCGCTGACGTTTTATATTATGCCGGGATTTACAAGGTTCTTTCCCGGAATCAGTCCTTTAACCACCGGGATTGTGGCTATTACAGGCTTAGGTGTTGTGATCGGTTTTTTAATGGATATAACAGCTAAGAAAACCGTGATGAATTTGATTAAAGAAGGGCAGGCCTGGGAGAGGTCAGGAATTCTGAATAAGGCTGAGAAAAATTATATAAAAGCGTTAAGAATCTATGATACGTTTCTTCTCTGGCCTTTTTCCGCAAAAAAAATAACCCGGAAAATATCCGGTGCCATTGCAAAATTTAAATTAAATACATCTGTTAAAAATCAAAATTTTAAATTGGGCACTATGGTTTATCTGAAGATGAACCCGGAGGATGAGGATATTGCCCGACTGTGGCTTGCCCAACTTCGGCAATCAACCATTGTGACATCATTTGAGCAGGAAGTCTTGTCTGCTCTTGCTGAAAAGCATTATGCCAATAAACTTCTATCAGGTTTAATGACGGATATCTTTCTCGGGTTGGGAAGAAAGGATTTTATTGCAAAAAAACTGTATCAGCAGGGGCTGAAAGATCCTGGATTTAAAAAGAAATATTCAAAAAGAATTGAGGGTTTCATTGGTGAAACTGATAAAACCCTTCAACAGGAAGTATCCTTTCTACTGCCCGAGAGAAAGCCTGGTAAAAAGATCGAGATTGGTAAAAAGATACAATCAATTATAGATAAGGGCGTCTCTTATCTGAAAAAGGCAGGGGCGTTCATTAGATCTGTTGTCAGTTTTTTGGTTGGATCTGCCGGCAGGGGAATCACCTATATAAAAGAACATGAAAAGACACAATTTTATTTAAAGGCGGGTTTTCTTTCGATTGTTTCGATCTGGTTTGGATTTTTTATGATCAGTACCCTGTCCCATATGTTTAAAACAAAAGCAGTTAAAAAGGAAGAAGTGACAATTCAAATTCAGGTACCCAAGCCCTTTACAATCCAGGTGGCCGCATATTTAAACCAGAAACATGCTGTCCGATATATTGATATTTTAAAACAAAAGAGAATTGATGCCATCGTCAAAAAGGTGGATGGTGGTGGAAAAACCTGGTTTGTGGTTCAGGTTTCCGAATTTTCGGATAAGAAAAGTGCAACCGCTTACGGCCAGGAACTAAAGCAGCAAAAGATCATTGATGATTTTTTTGTCAACAATAAATAGGTTGTAATATACCCCTGTTATGTGCTATTTATGGTTAAAAAAGAGGGGTAACTGGCCATGATGAAGAGAATTGCAGAAGGGTATCTTGAAAATTGGGTGACAAAAAAACGACGTAAGCCTTTGATTTTACGGGGTGCTCGACAGAGCGGCAAATCAACTCTTGTCAGGATGTTTGCATCAAAAAACAGGCTTCGGCTGAATGAGATAAATCTTGAACAGCATCTTTACCTTGATGACATATTTAAAACACTTGATATCAAAAACATAATTCGTGAACTGGATGCCGTGATAGGTTCCAATTTACAGCTTTCTGATTCCATACTGTTTCTGGATGAAATACAGGCAACACCGCATGCGCTGCAGGCATTAAGATATTTTTTTGAAGATAAACCGGAAATCCCTGTTATTGCCGCAGGCTCACTTTTGGAATTCACTCTTTCAGATCACAGTTTCTCAATGCCTGTGGGAAGGATTGAATATTATCATATCGGTCCCATGACATTTAAAGAATTTCTCCATGAAATCGAACCCTCCCTGCTGAAATATATTACACAATTTGATTTTTCAAATAAAATTCCTGAAACCGCGCACACAAAACTTTTAAAAAAACAGAGAGAGTATTTTTTCACTGGCGGCATGCCCGAAGCTATTCTTGTGTATAAAGAAAACGGATCAGTGCCCGAAGTCATTGATGTTCAACGCTCCATTGTTGAAACCTACCTTGATGATTTTTCAAAATATGGCAGGAAGATAGATCTTCCGTTGATGCAAAGAGTTTTCAGATATATTCCGCGTTCTCTTGGTAAAAAAGTCAAATACAGTAATATTGCAAAAGAAAAAAAATCAAGGGAAATTAAAAAAGCTATAGATCTCCTTGTTAATGCAAGAATTTGTCACAAAGTATATCACAGTCACAGTAACGGAGTTCCTCTACTCGCAGAAATAAATGATAATATTTATAAATTGATTTTTATGGATATCGGCATTGTTAACCATATCTGTGGTAATGACTGGGGGATTATACAGTCATTTATGGAGAGTGAATTAATCAATGAGGGAGGGCTTGCGGAACAGTTCATCGGGCAGCATCTTTTATCTTTAAAAAATGAGGCTCCAGTGCTTTGTTACTGGCTTCGAGAAAAGAAATCCGCCAATGCAGAAGTAGATTATGTTATTTCCCGGGGCAATAAAGTTCTACCAGTAGAAGTGAAAAGCGGAAAAAGCGGTTCATTGAAGTCACTTCAGCAGTTTGTATTGAAAAAGCATGCTGCGGTTGCAATACGTTTTGATCTGAATTTAC